>DATDLP010000251.1:0-3063 GCA_036519255.1 Croceibacterium sp. | reverse complement strand
CACCGTCATCAAGCGGGTGCTGTGGGGCGGGGCGGCCGCCCGCACAAGCTGCGACTGGCTGGCCCAGCTGCGCATCGCCGACGAAACCCAGCCCACCGCGAGGAACGCGCTGCTGGCCGGCAGCAAGCGCGACCAAAGGCGCTGCGACGACCGCCGCCGTCCCGGCCCGCTACGAATCGCTCGCCCGAAGACCATCCGCGACTACCCCGTGCTCGGCAACCCGAAGTACGACGTGGCGCGACCGAAGACGCTCTACCAGCGCGTGCTGTGCGTCAACCGGCGCGGCTGCCCGCTCGGCTCGGATCCCCAGGCCTACATACTCACCGAGAACCTCCGGCTCGAGATCGTCGACGAGCAGGCCCCCAGCCAGCTCGCGGCAACGGCGGGAGACTTGTTCGGCGGCTGGATAAACAACGACCGCACTCTGAACTACACGGCGACGGACGAGGGCTCGGGCATCAAGATCGTGCGCGCTGTCAATGACGGCGGCGCCGAGCTCGGTAGCTTGACGCAGAGTTGCGTCTTTACGCGCCCAGTGCCCTGCCCGAACGGCCCGGGATCGCTGACGGTTCGTGTCGATCGCGCCCGCCAGGGAACGCAGAACGTTGCGCTCCAGGCCTTCGACGCGGCCGACAATCCGACCGGGCTGGTTCACGTCGGCACGATGCAGGTAGACACGATTGCGCCCGGCGCGGCGGCGGTCAGCGTCGACGGCGGCAGCGCCTGGCGAAATAGCGCGAGCCACACGCTGCGGTGGTCAAACGCAGACAACGCCGGTGACGTGGCGCCGATTAGCGGCGTGCGCTACCGCGTCTGCCCCAAGGACACGCGTTGCGAGGCCAGTCCAACGAGCCTTGGACCGACGGAACAGCTCACCCTCGACGCGGCTCCCGGTGAGAGCGAGCTGACCCTCTGGCGAGTCGACGCGGCCGGCAACGAGAACGCCGCCAACGCCTCGGTGCCGGTCACTCTGCGCTACGACCCGGAGGCGCCACAGGCCAGCTTCGACCCGCCGGACGGCAGCGACCCCACCCGGCTCACGGCGTCCGTGTCGGACAGGTACTCCGGGGTCGCCGCCGGCCAGATCGAGCTCAGCCCCCAAGGTTCGGGCCTCTGGCAGACGCTCGCCACGCAGCACGAGGGCTCGAAGCTGGTCGCCCGTGTCGACGACTACAGGCTGCCGACGGGCCCGTACCAGGCTCGGGTCGTAGTCCGCGATCGTGCCGGCAACACCACCGTGAGCGAGCAGACCAGCGCCGGCCAGCCGATGCTGCTGCAGCTACCGCTACGGATCGCGTCGCGTCTCTCGGGCGGCGTCGCGCGGGAGCGCACCGTGCGGCGCCGTGTGCGCCGCGGGCACAGGCGGCGGCTCGTGCGCCGAAAGGTGACCGTGTACCGGGCGAGCACGCGCACGCGGATGGGGCACAAGGTCAGCCTCGGCGGGGCGCTCACCAACCTGGACGGCAATCCGATCGCCGGCGCGCAGATCAACGTCTACTCGACCCCACAGGGCGGGGTGGAGCAGCTCGCCGGCGTGATCCAGACCGACGCCAAGGGCCGCTACAGCTACGCGCTGCGCGCCGACGCCAACCGCACGCTGCGGCTCGCCTACCAGGGCACCGCACTCACGCTGCCGGTCGAGCGGCAAGTACAGATCCGCGTTGCCGCCGCCACGAGCTTCCGCGTCTCGAAGCGGCGCGTACCCAACGGCGGCCGGGTCCTCTTCAGCGGCCGGGTGCGCTCGCTGCCCGTGCCCGCCACCGGCAAGATCATCGAGCTGCAGTGGCGAGTCGGCGGCGCCGACTGGGGCACCTTCCGGACCGTGCGCACCGACGCCCAAGGCCACTGGCGACTGCCGTACCGCTTCTCCCGCATCCGCAGCACCGTCCGGCTCGCCTTCCGAGCCCGGGTGCCGACCGAGGGCGGCTACCCGTTCGTGAGCGGCGGAAGCGCGATCAAGCGCCTCACCGTGACCGGAGGCGGCTGATGCGCCGTGCTCGATCTATCGGTCACGCAGCCGCCCCGGCGGACTCACCCGGCCCCGGGCGACACTGCGAAACTTCCACCGCCGCCATGCCTTCCAGGGCGTGGCAGCGATACCCCGGAGGAAGCCCATGCCTGACTGGATTCGCCGTCGCCTCACGTATGCCAACGTGATGGCCACAATGGCGGTCTTCATCGCGCTGGGCGGCAGCTCCTACGCGATCAACCGGATCAGCGGCAGCCAGCTCAAGGACAACTCGGTCGTCGGGGAGAAGCTTAAGCGCAACACGCTGGGCGGCACCAGGATCAAGGAGTCGCGTCTCGGACGCGTGCCGCGCGCCCGTCGCGCCGACCGGCTCGGTGGCCTGAGCGCCAGCCAGCTGCTGCAGCGCTGCCCGGCCGGCACTGTCTACAGCTCGGGCGGGTGCGTGGAACGAACGGCGCGGGCGCCGGCAACCTACTCGCTCGCGATCGACATATGCCAGCGGGACGCGTTCAAGGGCTTCGGCGAGTTCTCCGGGCGGCTGCCCACCTGGTTCGAGCTCTACAGGGCCATCAACCGCGGCGGGGAGCCCGCGCTCACGCCGCCCGGAGAGCTGACCGCCGACATCGCCGACATCCGACCAGACGGCACCGTGATGGCGGTCGTAATGACCACCCCGACCGGGCGTAGCGGCCTCGTTCCTGACAGCGGAATTGAGGGAGGCGCGCGGCCATACCGCTGCGCGATGGACCCGGCAAACAACCAAGTCACCGACCCACAGGGCTAGGAGGAGGTAAAGAAAGTGAGCTCGCTCGGCGCCCACATGACCGCCGGTGCTGACCACGGCCGGCTGCGTTTCCATCCCGACTGCCCCTTCTGTCGTAGCCAGCGCCTCGCCGGCACTCTCTGCGACACGGTCCTGCCGGCGCGGACCCAGGCCGGGCTGCTCGCCGCCGCGCTGGGCGCAGGTAGCCTGCTGCCGACGTCGCTGGCTGCCGCGAGCAACACGAGCAAGCCTCCGGCGGCGAAGGCGGGCCAGGCGCCTGTGCCTGCTCCTGTGCCGCAGCCGGCGCCTGCCCGCGGCGAGCCGTCGACCG
>DATDLP010000250.1:0-6337 GCA_036519255.1 Croceibacterium sp. | reverse complement strand
GCTCGTAAGGCGGCTCGATCTCGGGGAAGCCTGCATCCGGCACCGGCGCGGGTTCCTGCGACCACAGCGCGCCGAGCGCGAACCGCGCGGCCAGCGCACTGGCCTGCGCCGCCTTGAGCTCTGCCTCGGCCTCGGCCAGTTCGGACTGCGCCCGCAAGGTCCTTAGCGGCGGCTCGCGCCCCGCATCGACCAGCGCCTGAGCGACGCGCGCCAGCTCGCGGCTGCGGTCGAACACGTCCTGCGCCAGCGTAACCCGCGCCTGCGCCGCCACGGCCGAGACGTAGCGCTGCCGCACCAGCATGCCGATGTCTGCCAGCGCGAGTTGCTCGCGCAGCCGGGCAACGGTCAGATCGGCCCGCGCCGCATCGAGCCGCGCACCGCGCTTGCCACCGAGCTCGAGCGGCAATCCGGCGCTCAACGTGTATTCGGACGATCGCGTGCCCGCATAGGGCCCGGTCCCGGCGAGGTTTTCGGCCTCGAGCGAGAGCTCCGGGTTCGGCCGCAGGCCGGCCTGCGTCACGAAGGCCTCCGCCTCCTCGACGTCGGCGCGGGGCCCCATTGCCCGCGGGTTCTGCGTGCCGGCAGCCGCGCCGGGCGACGCGCCGGCCAGCGCCAGCGCGCGTTCGAGAGTCAGCGCCTCAGCATCCTGCGCGGCAGCGGCCGGCGGCAAGGCCGCGCAGCCGATGCCCGTCAGGAGGGCACCCCACAACAAGGGTTTCATGATTCATCCCGTTCGCATCCTGTCGATCATCGAAGCGCCGCAGCGGCGGCGCGCGAGGATCAGGCGCGAGGAGGACGCTTGAGCAAGTCGGGTGTGATCGAGGCCAGGCGGTGTTCGCGCGAGGGCACGGGCTGATCGGCGACGATCGGCAGGTCTTCGGCCGCAGCGATCTGCGGAACCTGCTGGGCGCCATGATGGCAGTGCCCATGCACGCAGGCACCGTGCCGGTCGTCGTCGGGAAGCTGCTCGTGGCTGCCCGGATCGGCCGAGGCCGCTTCAACGGCCGCAATCTCCGCGGTAGGTTCACAGGCTATCGCATCGACCGCGCCGCCCAGCATGACACCCAGCAACAGCAGCAGGGCTGCAAAGCGTCGTGCGCTTCCAAGGCGTAGGCGAAGGACCATCCGGGCAGGTCTAATACCTTCGGGTTTACGTTCCGTCATCCCGGTAAAGCATAGTGTGCACGGGAGGCGGGCCAGCCCATTCCGCGCCGCCCGGCAGCCCGCGCCGAAAGTTGGCGAAATTCCCTAACTTGCAGCACGACGTGCTTTGCAAGATTTCTGGCGCGATTGGAAAACCGCGCAATTCCGCCATTTTTCCGATTTGGCACGGCTCCTGCAATGCATTGAGCATCGGCGGATGACCCGCCGAGGACACCAAAGGGGACCTACCGTGACTGCCATTTCGAAGCTCGCCCAGAACACTTTCGCCGCCGTTGCCGCCCTGACTATCTCGGTGCTGCTGTTCGCCAACGCGCTGGCCACCCAGGCCGCGGAAGTTCACTCGGTTGCCGGCATCCTGGCGTGATCGCTCGCCACACCCGGTCGGCAGTGCATCCTGGCGGGCTTTCCTTCGTCACCTGGCGCGCCTAGCGCCGACACGATCGAAAGCCCGCACCTTCCGGAAGTCCCAAACGTTGCGTTGAGCCACTTGAGCGTCGATGCGATCCGCTCCGCGCCCCGCGACTGACAAGAGCACGGACAGCCGCACCGCGGCGCGCTCGATCCCCCATCCGCGACCGACTGGACGGGCAGGTCCCGTTCTCGCCGGAGCGCCAATTCAAGGGGCGTCCGCGCGCTCGGCGTTTCCCTCTTCCGTCGCGAGCAACCGCTCCAGCCGCTCGCGCGCTTCCGGCAGGCCCGGCGCCGCTCCCATCGGGTTGTCCACCCGGATGACGCGGCCGTAGCGCTCCTCCGCGACCGCCGGCGAATAGATATAGAACTCCCCGGGCCTCGAGGCCGCCGCCTGCCGATAGTACCGCCTGGCGCGCCGGACATCCCGTGGCACCCCGCGTCCTTCCTCGTATCTCCGGCCCAATTCGAGCGCGGCGCGTTTGTCGTCGCCTGCCGAGGCGCACGCGAGCTGCTCGACCGACGCGTCCTCATAGGGCGCCGCCACCGTGCAGTATGGGCGATGGGCGCACCCCGCGACGAGGCCTGCCGCAAGGCCCGCAACAGCCAGCGACCGCACGCCGGCGCGCGCCCGGGCTAGCCGTTCTTGCGGAACCGCAGCGCGAACTTCTCGGTCTCGCCCTGCACCGAGGGATCGCGCACGCCGACGGTCTTGGGATCGGCGGGATTGGCAAGCAGGTCCGACTGCGCGTCAAGCGCGAAGCCGGCGGCGGACACCTCCTCGATCACTGCCGCGGGATCGATCCGGTGCAGCGTGGAGGTCGCGGTGATCCCGCTGCCAGGCGCGGCCGAGTGGTCCTCGACGAAGTAGATCCCGCCGGGCTTGAGCGCACGGAAGGTCGAGTCGTTGACACCGCCAAAGCTCGGCGTCGGGCCGTTGTGCATGTCGTGGTAGTTCTCGGTGGTCCAGGCGAGATCTACCGGCTCGGGCAGCGTGAAGTTCGTCAGGTCG
The DNA here is from genome assembly GCA_036519255.1 of Croceibacterium sp. GTDB lineage: Bacteria > Pseudomonadota > Alphaproteobacteria > Sphingomonadales > Sphingomonadaceae > Croceibacterium_A. The sequence goes on along the minus strand of DATDLP010000250.1, from coordinate 3,753 downwards.
GTCGCGATGACGGTGATGTTGCCGTATTGCGTGGCGAGCGCGTTGAGCCCGTCGAGGCCGCCCGGACGCTGGGCGAAGCCGGCGGGGACCAGCACGTAGACATGCCCTTGCGGCCCCACGGCTTTGGCCAGGATGCGTGTGTAGTACCCGCCGCCGGGCAGGAACTCGGCCACCTTGTCGCCGGGCCGCACGCCGGCGAAGGCGACGATCTCGGCCGGCTTGCGCGCGGCGTCGCGCGCCTTGTCGGCGTCGGGCCGCCCGGCGTCGGCGACCGCGGCGGCGATGGCGGCGGGCACGCCCTGGGCCATGGCCACGGTTCCGGCGAGCGACAGGCCGACGATCGCGGCAATGCTGGCAATTCTACGCATCAAACTCTCCCGGGGTTCGTGGTCTCGTATCAGAGCGCGGCCGCACGGCGGAACTTCTCGGCCGCCCTTATTGCTTCGGCCTTGTGCTCATCGGTGCAATTGCTGGCGACAAGCTCCTCGATCTCTTCGGACGCATTTTGCAGAAGTTGCTGCAATGCGCGCTTTTGCTGCTCGGCGTTGGCGAGCTGGTGCTTGAGCTGACGCTCGGTTTCCGTCTCCGGCATGACTGACCCTCCGCATCCCGTCGGGCCCAGCTTATTGCATCGTCGGCGCGAAGGCTAGGCCGTGCCCCGTTCTGCAAGGCGCACGGCCTGGAGCGCGACCAGCACGACGAGCCCGATCATCAACGCACCGAGGTACCACGGGGCATCGTGCCCTGCCTTGTCATAGATCAGGCCGAATACCGGGGGAGCGACGATCCGGCCGACCGCGTTCGAGGCCATCATCAGCCCCATGGTGCTGCCCTGCCGCTCGCGCGGGGTGTTGCGCGACAGCAGCGCGCCGGCAGAGGGAAACGCGAGGCTGTGCCCGGTCATCAGCAGCCCCATCAGCAGCACGCCCGAGACCGGCAGGCGGATCACCGGCTGCAGCAGCATCGACAGCGCGAGGCAGACGAGCCCGATCACGATCACCCGCGCCTCGCCGTAACGCGCCGCGAGCGGCCCGATCAGCACGAGCTGCGCGAACAGCCCGCCGCCGCCGATCGCGAGAAAGGCGAAGCCGAGGTCGTTCGCGCTCCAGCCGAACATGGCCTCGCTCCACAAGCCGTAGATCGCCTCCATCGAGGCGAACATCGCAATGCCGCAGAACGAGATCACGAACAGCCGCAGCAGCAGCGGCTGGCTGCCGACGAAGCGGAACGCCTCGCTGTAGGCCGGCAGCGGCGCGCCCTTGCCCTTCGGCGGCACCGCGTCGCGCAGCACTGCGAAGCACCAGGCCGAAGCGATCAGCGCCAGGCCACCGGCGATGAAGATCGGCAGGCGGAAGCTCGCGGCGGCGACCTCGTCGCCCGCGAACACGCCGCCGAGCACCGGGCCGAACGCGAAGCCGAGGCTGAACGCGGCGCCGAAATAGCCCATCGTCTTCGCGCGCCGCTCGGGCGGCGAGACGTCGGCGATGAAGCCTTGCGCGGTGCTCAGCGTGCCCGAGAAGAATCCGCTGACCACGCGGATGCCGATCGCCGCCCACAGCGTGGGCGCGTAGGCGAACGCGAAATAGCTCAGCCCGGCGAGGAAGGTGGTCACCACCAGCACCTTGCGCCGGCCCCACACGTCGGACTGGCGGCCCCAGTGGATCTCGCCGAACACGTTGCCGAAGCTGTAGGCGGCGAACAGCAGCGCGATCTCGAACGGTCCGGCGCCGAACACCTGGCCGTAGAACGGCAGCAGCGGCAGGATCAGGCTGAACCCGGCGATGTTGATGAACACCGCGACCAGCAGCGGGGGGAGCCGCTTATCCACGATAGCGCGGCTCCGGTAGCCCGCGCACGCCGAGGCCGTCGATCACGAAGCAATACCCGTCGTCGGGCTCCGCCTCGCGGCCGAGGAACGAGGGGTCGATCGTGGGCACGAACAGCCGGTCGAGCTCGGGGCCGAAGAACATCACGCTCGCGGGGATGCGCGTGGGGAAGGCGATCTCGCGCAGCACCTCGCCGGCGGGGCTCAGGCACAGCACCACCCCGCCCTCGCAGATCGCGCTCCACAGGTTGCCGTCCGCGTCGACGGTGGCGCCGTCGGGGATCGGGCCCCAGGGCGAGCTGTCGAAGAATTCACGGCGGTTCGACGTCCGCCCGGTCTTGAGGTCGTAGTCGTAGGCGTAGATCAGGTGGCGCAGGCTGTCGGCGTGGTACAGCGTGCGGTTGTCGGGCGACCAGCACGGGCCGTTGCCGAGAAACACGTCGCCATCGAGCTGCGTCAGCGCGGCGTCCGGTCCGAGCGAATAGAGCCCCCCGCGCGGCTCCTTCATCGTGCGGTGGCTGGTGCCGAACACGAATCGGCCCGCGCGGTCGACCTTGCCGTCCGCGAGCTGAACCTCGGGATCGGGCGGATCGAGCAGCGCGAGCGGCTCGACCGCGCCGGTCGCGAAGTCGAGCGTGTGCACGCCGGTGCCGAGCGCGACGATCGCGCCGCCCTGTTCGCGCAGCGCCATCGAGCCGACGATGTCGGGCAGGTGCCATGTATCGACCACGTCCGTCGCCGGGTCCCAGCGAAACACGCGCCTGTCGAGGATGTCGATGTAGTAGAGCGCCTGCTCCGCCTCGTCCCACACCGGCCCTTCGCCGACCGAGCAGCGCGGGAGCGGCAAGCGCGTGATTTCCATGATCGACGTCCCCTTCCGGCGGCAATCCTAACGACTGTTACGATTGGGGCAAGGTGCGCCGCGACTTGAACGACGGCCGGTCCTCAGGCACTCCGCGCCTGTCGACAGCGGAGTGTGGCATGCGGAAGGCTTGGCGTGCGTCTGTCCTTTCGATCGCGCTCTGCAGCGCGCCGCCCGCGGCCGCGCAGACCGATCCCGCTCCCGAACCCGCACAAAGCGATGACGCCATTGTCGTCACCGGCGAAACCGAGCCTCCGCCACGGCGCGAGGTGTTCGACCAGGCGCTCGAATTGAGCCGGGTCGATCCGGGCCGGATGTACGAGGAGGCGCTCGCCCGGCTCACCGCCCCGCTGTGCCTCGACGTCACCGGGGTCGAAACCGATCTGGCGGACGAGCTGGCCGCGCGCATTCGCGCCAATGCCGAGCAGCTCGAGCTGCGGCTCGCCCGCGGGCGCTGCACGCCCAACCTCGTGGTCGCCTTCGTCGACGACAGCCGCGAGCTGATCGCCGACCTGGCCGACCGGCATCCGCGGATGTTCGAGCTGCTCGGACAGGCCGAGCGCGACGAGATCCTTGCCGACGATGCGCCGGTGCGGGTGTGGAACGTAGTCGAGACCAAATGGGCCAGCGGTGCGCCGCTCGCCTGGCGGCACGGCCGGCAAGAGCGGCCGAACGTCCGCGGACGCGTGAACCGCATGCTGCTCCCGACCCGCAAGGACATCGACTTCGCGCTGGTGGTGTACGACCTCGACGCGGTCGTCGGGATGACCGTCGTGCAACTGGCCGACTACGCGACGATGCGCGGGCTCAGCCACACCCGCCCGGCCAGCGGCGACCAGGCGATGACGACGATCCTTGCGCTGTTCGACGACGCGGACGCGCTCTCGCCCGACGAGCGTGGACCGGCCGAGCTTACCAGCTTCGACATCGGCTACTTGCGCAGCGTGTACTTCTGGAAACCCGAATACTCGGTTCCCGCGGTCGGCCGGCTGCTCAGCGTTCGCCGCCGGGCCGGCGACGCGATGATGGAAGCGGGGGAATAGCGCCCTCGCCCGGCGGGGGGGGG
>DATDLP010000249.1:0-4833 GCA_036519255.1 Croceibacterium sp. | reverse complement strand
GGATCCGGCCGCTCGATCCCCGGAGTCGATCTGGGCGCGGCGATCATCGGCGCGCGCGACAGCGGGCTGCTGATCGCCGGCGGCGGCCACGCGATGGCCGCCGGGCTGACCGTGGCGGGCGACAAGCTCGAGGCTTTGGCCGACTGGCTCGACGAACGGCTCGCGGCCACCGTCGCGCGCGCCTCGGCCGAGCAGACCACCCTGCTCGACCTCTCGCTCGCGCCGCGCGGGCTGACGCCCGAGCTCGTGACGACGCTCGACAGCGCCGGACCGTTCGGCGTGGGCTGGCCGGGCCCGCGAATCGCGATCGGGCCGGTGCATCTGATCAAGGCCGACGTGGTCGGCAACGACCACGTACGGCTGATCGCCGGCGGGGCCGACGGCGGATCCTTCAAGGCGATCGCGTTCCGCATGGCGCAGAGCGAGCTCGGCCAGTCGCTGCTGCACGGCGCCAAGGGCCGCCGGCTGTGGCTCGCCGGCCGTGCGAAGATCGACGACTGGGGCAACCGCCCGCAAGTCGAGCTGCACGTCGAGGATGCCGCGTGGGCCGATTAGGCGGATTGGAAAATGCCCGCGAGCAGGGCTTGACCGCTTCCCCCGCCCCAACTAAGTGCGCCGCTCGCCTTCGGGCGTGGCCCCTTCGTCTAGCGGTCAGGACGCGGCCCTCTCACGGCTGAAACACGGGTTCGATTCCCGTAGGGGTCACCAACAAGGTGACGATTGCCGCAAGGCATGGCCCCTTCGTCTAGCGGTTAGGACGCGGCCCTTTCACGGCTGAAACACGGGTTCGATTCCCGTAGGGGTCACCAAGCCTGGGCTTGGCGGCAGGCAGCTTCGAGCACCGCCCAGTTGCCTAGCCGGCGTTTTCCACGGTCAGCCCAGCAGAACATATGCCAGGCCGGTACCCGGTGAGTCGTGAGCGGCATTGCTGATGAAGGTATACTGCGCGAACGTGTCCGACTGCCCGTCCGCGACGCGATCGTCTGCCTTGACGGGCCATATCGAGACATTCTGACGATGACGAGCGCCTCGGTCATCCCACACCGGGGAGCCGAAGGCGCCACGCTCAGTCAGGTCCGCGCGAACGCACCAGACGTCCTTCACCGAGGGTTGGTTGTAGCCTGGCACTGCGACATCGCCCAATGCGACATATCCCTCGGGCGCGACCGGCCGCCAAATCGACACGTCGCGCTCCGCAGAGCCTCCGGTGTCGTCCCATACCCGCGTGTATCCAACCGGAGCCGCCAGCGCCGATTTGCCGGGGGCATTGGCAAGCAGCGCCGACAGCCGATTTACCGTAGAGTAATGGTCGACGGCGAGGCTGCCGAGCGGGCGGAATTCTCCGTCCGGTTTGGGATGCCATAGCGCCACGTCCCGGTCAGCCTTGGAGCCGTGGTCGTCCCACCGCCGTTGGTAATTTGAAGTCGTCGCAATCAGAAGATCGCCACGTTGTTCGCTTGCAGTCATTCGCCCCCCCCAGCTCCACACCATGTGTGGATTGATGCTGCCTGCGATTGCAAAGGTTCATGCACCCGAGAGCCCAGGGATTTGGGCAGGACCTGAAAACGACCACAGAACCAGGCGAACCGCCGCCGCAGGTTGTCTCACGTTGGGCGCGGTATTGCCACCGGCAAGCGGGCCATAGGTGTCGTGAAATCCAGCGCCATCACACGGCGCCATCAAAGCCCGAGCGGGCAACGCGCCTCCTGCCGCCCGCTCGCCAGGGCGCTCAGCCGCAGGCCGCCACCACGATGATCTCGACCTTGTACTCGGGCGCCGCGAGCTTGCTCTCACCGGTCGCGCGGGCGGGCGGGTTGGCCGGGTCGACCCAGGTGTCCCACACCGAGTTCATCTCGGCGAAGGTGCCGATGTCGGCGAGCCAGATCGTCGCGGTGAGGATGCGCGACTTGTCGCTGCCGGCCTCGGCCAGCAGCCGGTCGATCTGCGCCAGCACTTCGCGCGTCTGCTCGGCGACGCTCGCGCCGGGGGCGCCGACCTGGCCGGCGAGGTAGGCGATTCCGCCGTGGACGACGGCCTGGCTCATGCGAGCACCGGGCTCGATTCTGCGAATGGTCATAGCCTCCGCCTGGCCCAGGCGAACGACAGGTTCAAGCTGCATGTCTCGCTGGTGAGCGCGACGCGCACGATTCCGCCTTCGAGCTGCCACACGAACGGCACGTAAAAATCGCGCCACGCCCCGCTGCCGTCGGCGACCATGCGGTACTGGACCGGGCGGATATCCTCGTTCTGCAGCCAGAACTGCCCGACCTCGCCCGGCCGCAGCCCCTGCACGGCGATGCGGTAGAACTGTCCGTTGCCGCGCACCTCGGCCCGGCATTCTCCGGATTCGGCGTGGTCGACCTGGGTCCAGCCCCGCGCCGTCACGATCTCGTCCACCGCACCCGCCGAACCGGACAGCGCCAGCAACGCGGCTCCGGCAAGACTCGGCCCGATCATCCTGTGCTGCATACGATCCTCCGCTGCCGGACGGCGACTGTCTGCCGCTTGTACACGCGATTCGCGGCGGCGCTGCCCGGGTGATTGCGGGGTGCCGCAATGAAACACTCCCGATCCGCGCAGAATTCGCGCGCGCGCCGCTTCGCGCTGGTACCTGTAACAATCGGCCGGTAGACGCTGCGCCGATGGAGGGACGGTTCTTCCCCAAGGCCGGCATCGCGATCGCGCTCGTTACCGGCGCCGTGATGATCTTCGCGGGGGCGAGTCCGTGGCTCGTGCTCGCGGCGACATTGGTCTGGGCCGGCTCGTTCTGGCTCGGCGTGCCGGCGCCGGCGCCGCTCGCCCCTCCCCCGCCGCTCGAGGGCGTCCAGTTGACGCGCACGGGCATGCGCGACCTGCTCGAGCACTCGGGCCTGGCGATGCTGCTGCTCGACGGCAACCGGATCCTCGTGGCCAACGCCGCGGCGCGCGAGGCGATCGGGGCGCATATCCTCGGCCAGGACGCCCGAGTCGCGTTCCGCCATCCGGTCGCGGTCGACCTGCTGTCGCGCGCGGGCGGCGGCAGCGCGACGATCCCGGGCCTGACCGGGCCGCGCAGCAACTGGCAGATGACCCGCCAGCCGATCGACGACCGCTACAGCCTGATCGAGCTGGTCGACCGCACGGCCGAAGCCGATGTCAGCCGAGCGCACACGGACTTCGTCGCCAATGCCAGCCACGAGCTGCGCACACCGCTCGCCTCGATCATCGGCTACATGGAAACGCTGGTCGAGGAAGGCGAGCTGATCGAGCGCAAGCGCGCCGACCGGTTCCACGGCGTGGTGCTGCAGGAGGCCAGGCGGCTGCAGAGCCTGGTCGACGACCTGATGTCGCTGTCGCTGGTCGAGGCCGAGCGGCACGATCAGCCGCGCGACAGGATCAAGCTCGCCGCGCTGGTGCAGCAGGCCGCGCGCGACGGTGCCGGGCCCGGGCGGCTCGAGCGGCTCGACCTCCTCAAGACCGGCGAGAAGCTGGTCGTGCGCGGCGACCGCAAGCAGCTCGAGCAACTGGTGCGCAATCTGGTCGACAACGCTCTCAAGTACGGTGCGCCGGACACCGCCGTCACGATCGGCGTCGAGCGCGGCGAACGCGACATGGCGCTGCTGACCGTGCGCGACCGCGGCGAAGGCATTGCAGCCGAGCACATCCCGCACCTGACTCGGCGGTTCTACCGCACCGATCCGGGCCGCAGCCGGGCCGCGGGCGGCACCGGCCTCGGGCTGGCGATCGTCAAGCACATCGTCGAGCGCCACCGCGGGCGGCTCGACATCGCGAGCGAGGTCGGCGACGGCACCACGGTTACGGTTCGCCTGCCCCTCGCGGACTGATATGACAGGGCGCGGCCGGCTCCGGCGGTAAAGCTGTGGGCAACTGCGCATTCTGTCATAAAACTGCAATGCGAGGGACATAGCGCGGACATGCCTACGCAACAGAACCGTAACATCGAGATCGCGCCGTGCGCCTGCTCCCAGCCCTGATCCTCGCCGGCACCGCGCTTTCCCCCGCCCCGGCGCTCGCCCAGAGCGCGATTCCCGAGGAGGTCGCGCGCCAGATCGCCGCGATGCAGGCGGAGATCGCGCGCCTTTCGGCCGAAGTGGCCGAGCTCAAGGCGGAGAAAGATGCCCAGCAGGCAGCGCCCTCGCCTCCAGCGGCGCCCGCCGTCGCCGCCGCGCCGGTAGCGCAGCCGGCACCGCCGCCCGTTGAGACCGCATGGAAGGGCGCACCCGAGACGTCGTCGGGCGACGGGTTCTCGTTCAAGCCCCGCGGCCGGTTGCAGCTCGACACCGCGGTGGTCGACGCCCCCGCTGCGATCGCCGCCGATGGCCTCGGCGTCGGCACCGAGATTCGCCGCGCGTTCCTTGGTGTCGAAGGCTCGCTGCCGGGCGACTTCGGCTATCGGATCGAGGCGGACATCGCCAATTCCTCGGTCGAGCTGACCGACGTGCTCCTCAACTTCGAGCCGAACGACGAACTCACGCTGACGGTCGGGCAGCACAAGCCCTTCCAGGGGCTCGAGGAAATGACCAGCGACCTGTTCACCTCGATGCTCGAGCGCGCGGCGTTCAATTCCGCATTCGGGTTCGAGCGCCGGGTCGGGCTGAGCGGCGCCTGGTCGGGCGGCGACCTGCTGGTGCAGGCCGGCGCGTTCACCGACAACGCCGAAGACCTGATCGACGACGCCAACAACAGCTACAGTCTCGACGGGCGCGTGGTGTTCAGCCCCGAGCTGGGCGGCGGGCGGCTGCACCTGGGCGGTTCGGCGCATTACCGCGACCTCAACGACGCCTCGCCCACCGTGCGCTATCGCGCGCGGCCGTTCGTCCACACCACCGCCGT
>DATDLP010000248.1:0-3394 GCA_036519255.1 Croceibacterium sp. | reverse complement strand
TCGTCGAGCGTGACGCAGAACCCGTCGCCATCGCGCGCCAGCGCGCGCACCCGCCGCGGCATGACGAACCGGGTGCCGAACTTCATCGCCTGGACCTGCCCGCGATAGACCAGGTCCGCCCCGGAGATCCCGGTCGGGAAGCCCATGAAGTTCTCGATCCGGCTGCTCGTGCCGGCCTGCCCGCCGATCGCGGTATCCTCGACCACCAGCGCCTCGAGCCCCTCCGACCCGGCATAGACCGCCGCGGCCACACCGGCCGGGCCGCCGCCGACGATCAGCAGGTCGAGCTCCTCGATCGCATCGGTGTCGAGGTCGAGCCCGAGCAAGGCGGCGACCTTGCGCGGGGTCGGGTCCTCGAGCCGCGTGCCCTTGTCGGTGATCACCGAGGGCCGGTGGCGCGCGAGCTCGCAGATCGCCGCAGCGGCCTCGCGCTTGTCGTCGAGCTCGTAGTTCTGGAACGGGATGCGGTTGCGCGAGAGGAAGCTGGCGACGCGCTGCACCGCCGGGTCCTGCTCGGCGCCGACCACGGTCAGCGCGCTGCGCCCTTCCTCGACCTGCATCCGCCGCCGCGCCGAGAACACCGTCAGGACATGGTCGCCGACCTCGGGAATCCGCGCCATCAGCTCGAGCATCGCCGCGCGCGGCACCTCGAGCAGCGTGGTCGGCACCACCGCGCGCATCGCCAGCGTCGCCGCGCCGCCGTTGAGGAACGCGAGCTCGCCGAGGAACTGTCCCGGCCGCAGCGTCGCCCCGCCGATGCGCTCGCCGGTGAACGGGTGCGCCACCTCGACCTCGCCGGCGAGGACCAGCAGGAACCGGTCCATCGCCTGGCCGACCCCGTAGATCTCTTGCCCTGCGGCATAGCTGTGCTCGGATCCAAGCGCGGCGATCGCTTCGCGATGGTCCGCCTTGAATGGCTGCGGGCTCATCGCCCGCAGATCGCCCCCTATGGTGTCCATACGCCCAACAGCCCGCTCACGGCAGGACTGTCAAGCGGCTGCCAGCGCTCCCGGCGTGACGCATCGAGCTTGCCCGCGTGCTGGGCCCCCGGCCACACTTTCGCGGCGTAACCCTCGACCGCCGGCAGCGAGACCATCTCGCCGCCGATCTTGGCGAAACGCTTCGCACCCCCGCGAATAGTGCCGATCCAGCGCGCCGAGCGATATGGGCCTGCTCAATCGACAGGTCACTTGCGCCGCCGCCCAAGCCAAACCCCTTCTCACGTGCGGGACGCGCTGATAGCCTCGCTCCGGAGGCTCGGCTTGGGGGGAGCGGGTGGCAGACGAGGTCGATCTGGATCGGAGGATCAAGGAGCTTGAGGCCCAGCTCAAGGAACAGGAACTGCGCGACAAGGCGTCGTCTCGGCCGCTGCTGACCCAATCGATCCTCGCGGCGCTGCCGATTGTCCTTACGATCGGGCTCGGATTTCTCGCCAACTACATCCAGTCCCAAGGTCAGCACGAGGAAGAGCTCGCCGTGCTCGAACGGCAGGGCGAGCTCGAGCGTGAGAAGCAAGGCCTGATTGCGCAGGACGCGCAAAACGCCAGGATCTTGGAGACCGGTCGGACCTACACCCTGCAGGAGCGGGACGCGAAAACTCAGCTCGAGCGACAGGAGCGCGAATTCCAGGCGAATGCCGCCGCGGCGGCCAGCCGTTTCACGCAGGAGCAATTGACGCTGCGCAGCCAGCACCAGGCGCAGCAGACCCAGCAGGCGCTCGAGTTCGAGCAGTCGATCGAGCTCCAGCGGCGCGCGAGCGAGATCGAGCTGATTCTCAAGGCGAGCGAAGTCCCGACCTCGCTGACACCCGAGCAACAGGACATCCAGCGGGCCCGCAACCTGCTGTGGTTCGCCGACGCCGGGTATATCAGGCTCGCTCCGGACCATCTCGACACGCTGCGCCAGGCGGGACGCGTAGCGGAAGGGCAAGGTGTGCCGCTGCCGGTGTTCCAGTCCGAAGGCGGCACCGCGGGCGTGGAACTGCTCGCGCAATTCGAAGGCTTCTCCTCTCAGCCCGTTTCAGTCGGCGACCTAACTTTTATCGGTCACGGTCATATACTTACGCCGGAAGAGCAAAGCTCGAAACAGATCAGGATCGGGGATCGGGCCGTGGACATATCCAACGGCATTTCGGAAGACGATGCGATCGCTCTGCTGCGTCAGGACGCGCAACGATACTATCAAAGCGTCGACTCTCTGGTCAAAGTTCCGCTGACTCCACTACAGCGCGATGCCCTCGCGAGCTTCCAGATGAATACGGGCGCTTTGGCCCGCAGCGTCCTGCTGCGCCGGCTGAACAACCGCGAGTATGCCGCCGTCCCCGAAGAGCTGATGAAGTGGACCAGAGCGGGCGGCCGCGAGATGCTTGGCCTACGGAGACGCCGGGAAGCCGAGATCGAGCTGTGGAACCGCGGCTCCGCCGGGCAATAGCCGCCCCGTGGATAGTGGTCTTGCGGCGCCACGGCGACCGTCCGCGGGGTGGGCGTGACCAATCCCGCGACGATTGCACGCGCGACTACGCGGCGTGCCGCGCCGCGATAGCCCCCAGCGCCACGTAGTCGAGCTTGCCCGTGCCGAGCACCGGCAGCGCGTCGAGCACGCGGATGTCGCGCGGCAGGCTCAGCTCGGTCACCCCGTTGGCGCGGCCCCAGCCTTGCAGCTCGGCGGCACTCGCCTCGCACGCGGTGGTGAACAGCACCAGCTGCTCACCCTTGCGCGGGTCGGGCCGCGTGACCACCGCGTGCTCGGCGCCCGACCACACTTTCGCGGCGTAACCCTCGACTGCCGGCAACGAGACCATCTCGCCGCCGATCTTGGCGAAGCGTTTCGCCCGGCCGCGAATTGTGATGAAGCCCTCGTCGTCGATCGCCACGATGTCGCCGGTATCGTGCCACCCGCCATCGGGCGGCTGCAGCACGCCGGGCGCGTCGACCTTCATGTAGCCGGCCATGACATTGGGCCCGCGGATCGACAGCCGGCCTCCCTCCTCGATCCCCGGCACCGCCTCGAGCCTCGGCTCGATCCCCGGCAGCAGCCGCCCGACGGTCCCGGCGCGAAAGTGCATCGGTGTGTTGACCGCGATCACCGGCCCGGCCTCGGTCGCGCCGTAGCCTTCCATGATCCGCAGGCCGAACTTCTCGGCATAGACCCGCCGCGTCTCGTCGCGCACGCGCTCGGCCCCGGCGAAGATGTAGCGCAGCGAGTAGAAGTCATACCCGTGCGCCATCCGCGCATAGCCGGCGAGGAACGTGTCGGTGCCGAACAGGATCGTCGCGTTGCAGTCATAGGCGAGCGCGGGAACGATCCGGTAGTGCAGCGGGCTGGGATAGAGTACCGTGCGGATGCCGTTGAGCAAGGGCAGCAGCGTGCCGCCGGTAAGGCCGAAGGAGTGGAA
>DATDLP010000247.1:0-4990 GCA_036519255.1 Croceibacterium sp. | reverse complement strand
CGGTAACGAATCGGCCGTCGAACGAGCGATCGCGCCGCAGCACCGCTGCCCAGGCGCCGGCGTCGTCGATCGTGCCGCCTGAATCACCCGAATGTTCCCAATGTTCGCAGTGCCCATGAGCAATCGTTTGCTCGCGATCGTCTTCGCGCTCGGGCCGGGTGGACGCGGTTGCGCGGAAGGCGGACGATTCGATGTCCATCTTGGGAACAATAGCAGAACGAGGGCTTGTAGGACAGAGCTTCATGCCGCCTCTCCTTCGTGCTCGACGCGCTCGGCGAAAAGGCCGGCAGCGGCATTGCGCACATCGGCGTAGCCGATACGCGGCCCGGCCAGCAACGCGAGGATCGCGGTGTCGGACCGCCTGGTCAGGTAAGACATGGTTCGTCTCCTCGATACCTCGCCCCACCTAACCGGTTCGCCACGGGCCCGCTTCCCGCCGCTTGCGCTCAAAGCCAATCATGGCGAAAAGCCGCCGCATGACGCACAGCATCGGCCGACTGACGCGGGCGCTCGCCCTCTTGTTGCTCGGCCTGCTCGCGCCCGCTGCTGCGCAGGCGGATCCGGCCGATATCGACGCCGCCGCCCGCGGGGTGGTGCGCGTGGTGATCGTCGAGATCGACGGCGACGAGGTCATTCCGGTGTCGCACGGCACCGGCTTCGCGGTCGGCCCCGAGCAGGTGATCACCAACGCCCACGTCGTGGCCGAGGCGCGCGCCGACGACGAGCTGGCGATCGGCATCGTCCCGTCGGACGGCGAGAACGCGGTATACGGCCGGCTGGTCGCGGTCAGTCAGCGCAACGATCTGGCGCTGATCTCCACCACCTCGCAAATGCGGCTGCCGCCGCTGACGATCGCCGGCAACGCCACCTCCGACAGCGGCTCGGTGACCTCGGTCGGCTACCCGATGAACGTCGACCGCGCGCAAGGCCTGTCGATGTCCGACATCTTCCGCGCCCAGCCACCGGTGAAGAGCACCGGCGCGCTGGCCGGTCGCCGGCCGACGCGCGATTTCGATTCGCTGCTGCACACAGCGCCGATCGCGCGCGGCAGCAGCGGGGGCCCGCTGCTCGACGACTGCGGGCGGGTGATCGGGGTCAACAGCTTCGGTGCCGAAAGCAGCGGGGCCGAGGCCGAGTTCTACTTTGCGGTCTCGGCGCGCGAACTGCTGACCTTCCTGCGCGCCAACAGCGTCACCCCGCAGGTCAACGGCATGCCCTGCCGCAGCCTCGCCACGCTCGAGGCGGAGGAGCGCGCGCGCGCCGAGCGGGCGCAGCTTACCGCGCAATTGCGCGCCGAGGCCGACGAGGAAGCGCTCGCCCGGCGCCGCGAGGACGAGCGGCGCGGAGTGGAGTTCGCGCTGATGGCCGAGCGCGAGAACGGCCTGGCGCTGGCGCTCGCGTTGCTGGTCGTCGCGCTCGGCGCGGGCGGCGCAGCCTGGCAGCTGCACGAGCGCGGCGAGCGCCAGCGGATGAAGATCGCCGGCGCGGTGGCCGGGCTCGCGGTCGGCGGCGCGCTCGTCGCCTGGATCCTGCGCCCCGGCTACGACGAGGTCGATAGCCGGCTCGAGGATCTGCTCCATGCCGAGATGGAGGCGCGCGACAGCGGCCCGGTCGCCGCCGCGGCCACCTCGGGCGCGCTGGTCTGCGTGCTCGATCCCGAGCGCAGCCGGGTGACCGGCACGGCACCCGAGGATCTGCCGTTCGACTGGTCGCCGACCGGCTGCGTCAACTCGCGCACGCAATACGGCTTCGCCGAAGGCACCTGGAGCCGCGTGCTGGTGCCCGACGAGGAAGCCGTCGTCTCGGTCAACAGCTTCGACCCGGCCGCTCGCGAGTACCGTGTCGAGCGCTACCTGCTCGACCGCGAGGCGATGGGCCGCGCCCGCACGGCGCGCGCCGAGTTCCAGGCTCCGGCCTGCGGCGGCGGCGACGAGAGCGCGCGCCAGTTCGGCGCGCAGCAGCAGGCGGTGCTGTCGCTGCTACCCGAGCGGCCGAACGAACGGCTGGTGTACAAGTGCGCCGAAGCGGCGCGCTAGAAACACCCCGCTCCCCTCGGGAAACGGCGGTCCCCGCCCCCGCCACCGCAGAAATCCCGGCCCCTATTTCTCGGGTCCTGCCCGGCTTGCATCCCCGCGAACCCGATGCTAGTCGCGCGCCATCCTTGCCGGGGTGCTCTTGCAGCGCCCCTTTTCGGCAGGCCCGACATTCCGTTCACGGACCCAAGAGGACCCTCTCGCGTGGAGCTTTCCGCCAGTATCAAGGCCAGCCTGCCAGGCCGCTATGCCGCAGCTCTGTTTGAGCTTGCGAGCGAGGCCGGCAAGGTCACCGCGGTCGAGACCGACCTCGAGAAGATCGCCGCCGCAGCCCGCGAATCGGCCGAGCTGCGCGCGGTGGTCAAGAACCCCGCGATCAGCCGCGAGGCGATCGGCCGCGTGCTGGCCGGCTTCGGCGAGCTGCTCGGGCTCGACCCGCTGACCCGCAACTTCCTCGGCGTGCTGGCCGAGAACCGCCGCGTGATCGAGCTGCCCGCGGTGATCCGCGCGTTCCAGTCGATCGCCGCCGCGCAGCGTGGCGAAGTTTCGGCCCAGGTTACCTCGGCCCATCCGCTGACCGACGAACAGGTATCGGCGCTCGAGCAGAAGCTCCGCGCCCGCGAAGGCCGCACGGTCAAGCTCCAGACGAGCGTCGATCCCGCGCTTCTCGGCGGCCTCGTCGTCACCATCGGCTCGCAACGGCTCGACAGCTCGATCCGCACGCGCCTCAATTCCCTCGCGCAAGCGATGAAAGGCTGACGGCGAGAAATCGCCGTCATGTGAAAGGCTAACAATGGAAATCCGCGCCGCAGAAATCTCCAAGGTCATCCGCGACCAGATCGCCAATTTCGGCACCGAGGCCCAGGTCTCGGAAGTCGGCAGCGTGCTGTCGGTCGGTGACGGCATCGCGCGCGTTCACGGCCTCGACAAGGTCCAGGCCGGCGAGATGGTCGAGTTCGGTAACGGCGTGCAGGGGATGGCGCTGAACCTCGAGGCCGACAACGTCGGCGTCGTGATCTTCGGTTCCGACCGCGGCATCAAGGAAGGCGACACCGTCAAGCGTACGGGTTCGATCGTTGATACCCCCGTCGGCAAGGGCCTCCTCGGCCGCGTCGTCGATGCGCTCGGAAACCCGATCGACGGCAAGGGTCCGATCAAGTCCGACAAGATGATGCGCGTCGATGTCAAGGCGCCGGGCATCCTGCCGCGCAAATCGGTGCACGAGCCCGTGCAGACCGGCCTCAAGGCGCTCGACGCGCTGGTGCCGATCGGCCGCGGCCAGCGCGAGCTGATCATCGGCGACCGCCAGACCGGCAAGACCGCGGTCGCGATCGACACCTTCATCAACCAGAAGGAGATCAACGCAGGCGACGACGAGAGCAAGAAGCTCTACTGCATTTACGTCGCCATCGGCCAGAAGCGCTCGACCGTCGCGCAGATCGTGCGCCAGCTCGAAGAGAACGGCGCGATGGAATACTCGATCGTGGTCGCTGCGACCGCCTCGGAGCCCGCGCCGCTGCAGTACCTCGCGCCGTACACCGGCTGCACGATGGGCGAGTTCTTCCGCGACAACGGCATGCACGCCGTGATCGTGTACGACGACCTTTCGAAGCAGGCCGTCGCCTACCGCCAGATGTCGCTGCTGCTGCGCCGCCCGCCGGGCCGCGAGGCCTATCCGGGCGACGTGTTCTACCTGCACAGCCGCCTGCTCGAGCGCGCGGCGAAGCTCAACGCCGACAACGGCTCGGGCTCGCTCACCGCGCTGCCGATCATCGAAACCCAGGCGGGCGACGTCTCGGCCTACATCCCGACCAACGTGATCTCGATCACCGACGGGCAGATCTTCCTCGAGACCACGCTGTTCTACCAGGGCATCCGCCCGGCGATCAACGTCGGCATCTCGGTCAGCCGCGTCGGCTCGGCCGCGCAGACCAAGGCGATGAAGAAGGTCTCGGGCTCGATCAAGCTCGAGCTCGCGCAGTACCGCGAGATGGCTGCCTTCGCGCAGTTCGGCTCGGACCTCGACGCCTCGACGCAGAAGCTGCTCAACCGCGGCGCTCGCCTGACCGAGCTGCTCAAGCAGGCGCAGTTCGCTCCGATGCCGTTCGAGGAGCAGGTCGTGTCGATCTTCGCCGGCACCGGCGGCTACCTCGACCCGATCCCGGCCAACAAGGTGACCGAGTACGAGGCGGCGATGCTGAGCTTCATGCGCCACGAGCATGCCGACGTGCTCGAGCTGATCCGCACGACCGGCGAGTTCGGCGACGAGGCACGCGCGAAGACCGTCGCGGCGCTCGAAGCGTTCGCCAAGCAGTTCGCGTGAGAACTTAGCCCTCTCCCCTTCAGGGGGGAGGGTTGGGAGAGGGGAATATCCCTTCTCCATCGACAACAATTGAGGCGGCGTCAGCCCCCTCTCCCCGACCCTCTCCCCTGAAGGGGAGAGGGAGACTAGAGGACAGAGAGTGGCTTCACTCAAGGAACTCAAGGCCCGGATCAACTCGGTCAAGTCGACCCAGAAGATCACCAAGGCCAAGCAGATGGTCGCCGCCGCGAAGCTGCGTCGGGCGCAGGCTTCGGCCGAGGCCGCGCGGCCTTATGCCCGGCGGCTGGCCGCGGTTGTGGCGAGCCTCGCCACCAAGGCCTCGGCGCAGGATGCGATGCCGCGGCTGCTGGTCGGCACCGGCAACGACCAGAAGCACTTGCTGGTTGTCGCCAACTCGGACAAGGGCCTCGCGGGCGCGTTCAACTCGAACATCGTCCGTGCGGCGCTGACCAAGGCGGCCGAGCTCAAGGCGGCGGGCAAGGACGTCAAGTTCTACCTGATCGGCCGCAAGGGCCGCGCGCCGATCCAGCGGGCCTGGCCCAATGCGATCATCGGCCAATTCGACACCACCGAGATGCGCGAACCGGACTTCGATTTCGCCGCGAAGATTGCCGACGCCCTGCGCGACATCTAC
>DATDLP010000246.1:0-3502 GCA_036519255.1 Croceibacterium sp. | reverse complement strand
CCGCCGCGCGCCACGCCCGCCGCATCGCCGCGCGCGCCGCGCCGGTGGTACTCACCCCGAACCGCGGCGAGATGGCGCAGCTGCTCGACACCGACACCGATCGCCTCGCCGCCGACCCCGCCGGCGCGGCCCGCCGTGCGGGCGACCGCACCGGCGCGACGGTGATCCTCAAAGGCCCGTGCAGCCACCTCGCCACCCCGGCGGGCGAGCTGCTCGCCTACCCCGGGGGCGGCCTCGGCCTCGCGACCGGCGGCTCGGGCGACGTCCTCGCCGGCGTGCTCGCCGGCCTCCTCGCGCGCGGTACCCCGGTCGTCGCGGCCTGCGCCTGGGCCGTCTGGCTGCACGGCGAGGCCGGCCGCCGCCTGGCCCGCGAGCAAGGCCCGCTCGGCTACCTCGCCCGCGAGCTCCCCCCGCTGATCCCCGCACTGATGCAGCCCTGACGCCGGGGTTGATTCGCCAGCCCCTATTGAAAAGATCGCGGGTTGGGAGAATAGTCCGCCCAAGACACGCCCACCGCAGCGCTCGATCGGTTCACGCCGAAGCAGCCGCGGAAGAAGGCCGCTGAGATTCGCCCCGCAGCGGGCGTTTTTTGGGGGAGGAGCACATGCGGGTCTACGGTTCCCGCGGCACGGTGATGTGTCGCGAGCTCAGCAAAATCGCGCTTGCAATCGGTCTCGCCGCCGGCGGCTCGACCATGGCCATGGCCCAGGACGAGCCTGCGGAGACTCCTGCGCCCGCCGCCGCGGAAGAGGACCCCGAGATCATCGTCACCGGCTCGCGCGTCGGGCGCAGCACGTTCGACACGCCCAACCCGGTGACCGTGCTCAATTCCGAGAACATCGAGGACCTCGGCCTCAACAACGTCGCCGAAGTCGTCAAGCAGCTGCCGCAGAACTCGAACTTCTTCTCGGCCAACAACGTCGGGCTGGGCAACTTCAACGTCGGCGCGCAGCTGGTCAACCTGCGCGGCCTCAATCCGTTCTTCGGCACCCGCACGCTGACGCTGATCAACACCCGGCGCGTGGTCTCCACCACCGCGGGCGGCGGCGTCGACATCACGCTGGTGCCGTCGATGCTCGTCGGCCGGACCGAGACGGTCACCGGCGGCGCGTCCGCGGTCTACGGCTCCGACGCGATCGCCGGCGTGGTCAACGTGATCCTCGACACCGAGCTCGAGGGCTTCAAGGCCCAGGCCGATTTCAGCCGCACCACGCATGGCGACGGCGACGACTGGCACGCCGCGGGGGCCTGGGGCACCGCCTTCGCCGACGGGCGCGGGCACTTCATCGTCGGCGCCGAATACCAGAACACCAGCTCGATCGGCAATTGCTCGGAAGTGCGCGACTGGTGCGCGCAGCAATATTCGACTTTCAACAACACCGAATACGCGACCCCGGGCGCCCCGGGCTACGGCCAGCCGCACTACGTGATCGGGCCCGACGCCACGATATCCTATTCAAGCTCGACCGGGGCGCTCTCGCCGTGCGCGTTCTTCGTCCCCGGCGCGGGTTTCTGCGCCTATGTCCCGGCGCTCACCGGCCCGACGTTCCAGTTCAATCCCGCAGGCACCGCGGCCATTCCGTTCGATTCGGGCCGCTACTCCGCCGGCGCGTTCCCGATCTTCGGCCTGCCGCGGCAAGGCGGCGACCAGTACGCCACGGGTAACTACGACGGGACCACCTTGCGGCCGAGCATCGAAAAGGTCACCGCGCTGGCGCGCGCCGAGTTCGAGATAAGCCCCGCGATCACCGCGTCGCTCGAGGGGTCGTACGCCCGCAGCGAGGCGGTCAATCCCAACGCGACCGGCGCGATCGGGCCGTTCCCGTTCCTGTTGTTCGAGCCGTTCCTGCTCGGCTACCAGATCGCGCCCGATAACGCGTTCCTGCCGGCCCGCGTGGCGGCGATGATTCCGAACGGCGCGTCGTTCGGCCGCACGCTGAACAATCTGCAGAACGCTCGCAACGAAACCAACAACGAGACCTGGCGCCTGGTCGGCGCGCTCGAAGGCGATATCGGCGGCGGCTGGGCCTGGGACGCGTATTTCTCGCACGGCGAGAACGCCAACGACCAGCACCTGCTGCACAACATGGTCCAGCCGCTGCTGCGCTTCGCGCTCGATGCGGTGCGCACGCCGGCCGGGATTGTGTGCGGCGTGACCATCCCCGGGCGCGTCAATCCGGACACCGGCTTTCCCTACACCCCTGAGAACGTCGCATTCGCCAACAGTGCCGGCACGTGCGTGCCGCTCAACCTGTTCGGCGAGGCCAACGCGAACCAGGCGGCGATCGACTACGCCTACCGCAACCTCGTCGAGTTCGTTAACCAGAAGCAGGACGTGTTCGCCTTCAACGTTCGCGGCGACCTGTTCGACGGCTGGGGAGCCGGCGCGATCAAGCTCGCGACCGGCGGCGAATGGCGCCGCGAGAGCGGCAAGCTGACGCACGATCTCGCCAACCAGCCGTGGTACAGCGGCTACTACCTGACCTACGGCGGCGACTACGCCGGCAAGACCGAAGTGCTCGAAGCCTACGCCGAGCTCAACGTGCCCGTGTTCCGCGACTCCGCGATCGGCCGCTATCTCGAAGTCGACGGCGCGGTCCGCGGCACGCGCAACAAGAACACCGGAACGCTCGGCAACGCCGCGGGCGAATCGCGCACGCGCGACTTCGTCACCTGGAAGCTGAGCGGCATCTGGGACACGACCGACTGGCTGCGGCTGCGCGCGACCCGCTCGCGCGACGTGCGCGCCGCGCAGTTCCGCGAGCTGTTCGAGACCCGCGACCCGTTCGTCGGTCCGCCGTTCGGCGTGGTCAACAACCCCTGGCCGGGCGGCGGCGCGAACGATTCGATCATCGCCACGATCGGCGGCGACGTGAACCTCGAGCCCGAGAAGGCCGATACCCTCACGATCGGCCTGATCCTGTCGCCGCAAGGCGGTCCCCTGTCGGGTTTCCGCTTCTCGGCCGACTGGTACCAGATCGAGATCGAGGACGCGATCGCGTCGGGCGGCATCGGCTCGCAGAACATCGTCACCGGCTGCTTCCAGGGCAACCAGGTGTTCTGCGACCGGATCGAGGGCGAAGGCACGGCCGACATCATCTTCGTCAACAACAACGCGGCCAACCTGCAGGGCTTCGTCACCCGCGGGGTCGACTTCGAGATCGCCTACAACCTGCCGCTCGCCGGCGATTCCTCGCTCGATATGCGCGTGCTGGCCTCGTACCTTTACGATCAGCTTTTCGACACCGGCCAGACGGATCCAGTTTCGGGCGATCCCATCCCGCCGAGGAACTATGCCGGCACCAGCGGCCCGACCGCCGCGTTCGGCAGCTTCAACACCGCGCCGAAGTGGCAGGGCAACGCCTTCGTGACCTACCGCGGCGGCCCGTTCACCGGCACGGTGCAGGCGCGCTACGTCGGTCCCGGCCGCTTCATGGTGCTGACCGCGGCCGGCGGCCCTCCGGTCGCTCCGGGCGATTCCGGCTATGCCACGACCGACCCG
>DATDLP010000245.1:0-8916 GCA_036519255.1 Croceibacterium sp. | reverse complement strand
CGGTCACGTCGAGCACCTCGAAACTGTCGCCTTCCATCAGCGAGCACAGCTCCTCGGCCCCGTCGCCCGGGCCGGCAAGCAGCGGCGCGCCGCCGGGCATCACTCCGCGCGGCTGCGGCACCGCGTAGTGCGGGACGAAGTACTTCCCCGCGAGGCCGATGTGCGCGAGATCGCCGCGCAGCGGCACCGCGCGCGGATCGGCCTTCGGCGCGGGGCCGGCGAGGGCGAACGGTCCTTGCGGCGTGCTGTGGGTAAGGTCGGCTATCGTGGGTACCTGCAGGGCTCGTGCTGGCGCGCGATTAGACGGCGCGGGGCGGGGGAGCAAGCGTATCCTCCCCGAGGCAAGCTGGGGAGGGTTACCCGAACCGTTCGCGCAACATGTGCCACGCCGCCCGCAGGCCGAGCGCATCGCCGCCCTTCGGCCGCCCCGGCTTGGGCGCGGGTCGCCAGGCGAACGTGTCGAAATGCGCCCAGTCGATCCCGTCGCCGACGAACCGGTCGAGGAACAGCCCCGCCACGCTCGCTCCGGCGAAGCCGTTGGCGGGCGCGTTGTTGAGGTCGGCGATGTCGGACTTGAGCCATTCGGCATAGGCCTCGGGCAGCGGCAGGCGCCAGCAATCGTCGTCGTGCGCCTTGCCCGCCGCCAGCAGCGCGTCTGCCGTCTCGTCGCGCCGCGCCATCAGCCCCGGCAGATCGGGCCCGAGCGCGACCCGCGCGGCGCCGGTCAGCGTGGCGAAGTCGAGCACCAGTTCCGGCTGTTCCTCGCTCGCCCGCGCCAGCGCGTCGGCCAGGATCAGACGCCCCTCGGCATCGGTGTTGCCGATCTCGACCGTCAGCCCCTTGCGGCTGCGCAGCACGTCGCCCGGGCGGAAGGCGTTGCCAGCGATCGCGTTCTCCACCGCCGGTATCAGCACGTGCAGCCGCACCTTGAGCCCGGCGCCCATCACCAGCCCGGCCAGCGCCAGCGCGTGCGCCGCGCCGCCCATGTCCTTCTTCATCAGCAGCATGCCCGCCGCCGGCTTCACGTCGAGGCCGCCCGAATCGAAGCACACGCCCTTGCCGACGATCGCCACGCTCGTGTGCTTCTCGTCGCCCCAGGTGAGGTGGATCATCCGTGGCGCATGGCTGCGTCCCGCCGCGCGCCCGACCGCGTGAACCATCGGATACTCGCGCTCAAGGGTCTCGCCCCTGGTCACCGACAGCTTCGCCCCGTGCGCCTTGGCCAGCTTCTCGGCCTCAGCCTCGAGTTCGGCCGGCCCCAGATCCTCGGCCGGGGTGTTGACGAGGTCGCGCACCAGCGCGACCGCGCGCGCCTCGGCCAGCGCAGGCTCGATCGCCTTGGCCGCCTGGGTCAGCAGCACGCGCGGTCCCTGCGGCTCCTTCTCCTCGCGATAACGCGTGAAGCGGTACTGGGCCGTCTGCCAGCCGTGCAGCGCGGCCCCCGGCTCGTCCCCCGCCAGGCGATAGGTCCCCGCAGGCAGCTCGTCGGCCAGCCGCGCCAGACACCAGCTCGACAGCGCCGCCGGGTTCCTGACCCCGCCGACCGCGAACCACCCGTCGCCGTCGGGCACGATGCCGACCTGATAGCCTGCTCCGACGAACTTCTGCCCGGCCAGCGCCGCGCGCTGCTGCGCGCTCAGGCCTTTGGCGAATTCGGCAAAGCCGTCCTTGTTGACGAGATGGATCGCGATCGCCTGCTGCCCGCGATCCGGCTGGATCAAATCGTGCTTGCTCATAGATTGCCGCTTGCCCGTTCGCGCGGGTTTTGGGAAGGCAGGGCCGATGAGGCGCGTGTTGGCGGTTCTAGCGATGGCGGCGGCGGTGGCCGCGTGCCCCGGCCCTCAGGGCCCGGAGCCTGACGCGACGCCGAGCGTCACGCCGACTCCCGCGCCCGTCGCGACTGCTTCCGCCACCGCGACCAGCAACGGCGCGCGTGCCGTGGCCGAGGAAACCGACGATTTCCTGTTCGAGTATTCCTATCCGTCCGAGGCCGGAGAAATACCCGAGCTCGCCGCGCTGCTCGACGGGCGGCTCGCGCGCAACCGCGAGGCCTTGGCGGGCGAGGCGGTGCAGGCGCGTCGCGAGGCCCGTTCGAACGGGTTCCCTTACAACAAGCACAGCCACGCTTCGGAATGGAAGCTGGTCGCCGACCTGCCGGGCTGGCTCAGCCTGTCGGAGGACGTTTCGACCTACACCGGCGGCGCGCACGGCAATTATACGCGTCAGTCGCTGGTGTGGGACAAGCAGGCCGGCAAGGCGCTCGATGGCATTGCGTTGTTCGCTTCGTCTGCCGCGCTCGAGGAGGCGCTGGGCGACAAGTTCTGCGACGGACTCGATCGCGAGCGCGCCAAGCGCCGCGGCGCGCCGATCGCGGAGGATTCGGCCGAACAGTTCGATCAGTGCCCGGCGCTCGACGAGCTCGAGGTGCTGGTCGGCTCGTCGAACCGCCGCACCTTCAACCGCCTGACCTTCTACGCCGGTCCGTACGTCGCCGGTCCCTATGCCGAAGGGGCCTACGAGGTGAATGTCAACGTCGACCGCGCGATCCTCGCCGCGGTCAGGCCCGAGTACCGCGAGGCCTTCAGCGCTCGCAATTAAGCGGTGCAATTGCTACATTGGCCCGATGACCGAATACCAGCACGTCACCGCCGACATGTCCGTCTACCGCGACGGCTCGATCAAGCTGCACGGGCCCGAAGGCTTCGAAGGCATGCGGAAGGCCGGCCGCCTTGCCGCCGAGATTCTCGACGCGCTGCCTGCGCTGGTCCAGCCCGGCGTCACGACCGAAGCGCTCGACACGGCGGTGCGCGAGATGATGCTCGACGGCGGCGCGGTCCCGGCGACGCTCGGCTATCGCGGCTACGCGCACTCGTGCTGCATCTCGATCAACCACGTCGTGTGCCACGGCATCCCCTCGCCCAAGACGGTGCGCGAGGGCGACATCGTCAACATTGACGTGACCCCGCTGCTGGACGGATGGCACGGCGACTCGAGCCGCATGTACCTCGTCGGCGACGTCAGCCTGAAGGCGCGGCGGCTGGTCGAGGTGACGTACGAGTGCCTGATGCTCGGCATCGAGAAGGCGCGCGCCGGCGCTCGCCTCGGCGACGTCGGCGCGGCGATCCAGGCGCATGCCGAGCAGTACCGCTACGGTGTGGTGCGCGACTTCTGCGGCCACGGCCTCGGCCGCCTGTTCCACGACGCGCCCGAGGTGGTCCACGCCGCGCGCGCCGGCACCGGTCCCGAGCTACGCCCGGGCATGTTCATGACCATCGAGCCGATGATCAACCTCGGCAAGCCGGCGGTGAAACTGCTCAGCGACGGGTGGACCGCAGTGACCCGCGACAAGAGCCTCTCGGCACAGTTCGAGCATTCGATCGGCATCACCGAGGACGGTTGCGAGATCTTCACCGCGAGCCCGAAGGGGCTGGACAAGCCGCCTTACGCCTAGCCTTTCACCGGACGGTCGTTGCGAAGCACTGCGGAACGGGACCCGCCGACCGGAACGCCGTAAAGCCCCGCGCATAGATCGCCTGGTCTCGGGCCGGAAGGCTCCGCAGCAGCGCCACTCGTTCGGTGAATCGCCGCTCGCTCTGCTCGGCCTGCAGCAGCGTCTTGGCGCGTTGCGCGCGCTCGAGGCGGTCGATGTCCAGCGGTTCGGCGTAGGCGGCTTCGGCGAGCTCGACTTCGGCCGCCTGGGAACGGACCCTTTCCTCGGGTGGAACGATGCGCGTGCGTTCCCAGTGCTCCATGTGCAGCTTGATTCCCGCTGCCGAATAGCACTCCTCGCGCAGCCGGCGCTCGTGGCTCGCCCGCTGCCGTTCGTACTCCTCGCTGGCGACTGCCGGTGGCGGCGGCGGTACAGGCGGCGGCACGAAGACCCGGATGCGCGCCTCGGGAAGCGGCGGCAGCGCCGGAGGCGCGGCGACCTGGGCAAGAACGACAAGCGGGATGGTCATCACGGCGGAGATCATCCCGCGCCTATCGCCCGGAAGCCCTTAAAGCCGACTTAGCACGACACCTGCTTTCGGCCGCCTCGCCGGACTGGTAGGTGCCGGCCATGCCCGTTCTTTCCTGCCACTGCGGCCAGATCCGCCTCGAGCTCGCGAAGCGCCCCGACTTCGTCAACGAATGCAACTGCACGCTGTGCAGCAAGTCCGGCGCGCGCTGGGCCTATTTCCACCCGTCGGAGGTCCGGGTCGAAGGCGCGGCAGCGATCTACTGCCGCGCCGACAAGCCCGAACCCGCGGCGGACGTCGGGTTCTGCCCAAAGTGCGGCTCGACAACGCATTTCACGCTGACCGCCGCCGCGGCGGCGAAGTTCGGCAACACGCTGATGGGCGTCAACATGCGGCTGGCCGACGAGCGCGACCTCGCCGGGATCGAACTGCGCTACCCCGACGGACAGGCATGGTCGGGGGACGGCGAGTTCGCCTACGTGCGCGAGGCCCGCGTTTTCGGGCAGTGACGGGCGGACACCGCTTGCGTGTTTGCCCTTAGGTGCGCGCGGACACATTCGCCATGCAAACGGTGCCATCGCGCAATCTCCGGCAAGGCTGCGACACAAATCGGCGATCCGCGCTGCGCCGGGGCTGCTTTCCCGGTTGAAAGCTGGCCGACGCGCGGATAGGGAAGCTTCAATTGCTTCGGCAACAAAAATGAACCGCGCATAAATAGAATAATGTCGACGGATCGCTAAGTTCAAAGGGGGAGAGAAGCATGAGGTATTTTAGTTAAGGCAAATAGAAAATGCTTGAATCCCCCCTTCGTCGATCATTTTCATTGATCGGCGATGTCGAGCAAGACAGTGTTTCCGGAACTTCGACTTCGAGCCGTGTTCTTCTGATCGATGCTGACGAGAAGCATCGCGGCGCGACGGCCCGGTTCCTCGCGAAGCACGGCTACGAGGTGTTCCACGCCGACAGCGGCGCGGCGGCCTGTGCCATTCTCGAGATGCAGCCGGTCGACGTCGTGATTCTCGACGTGCTCGTTCCTGGGGCCGACGGGCTTTCCATCGCCCGCAAGCTGTCGGTCCGCACCGAGCTCTGCGTGATCATCGTGTCGGAGCTCGGCAGCGAGCTCGACCGCATCATCGGCCTCGAGGCCGGGGCGGACGATTACCTGGCCAAGCCGGTCTCGCAGCGCGAGCTTCTCGCCCGGATCCGCGCCGTCCGACGGCGCACGGTGCAGGCCGAACGGGCGGACACCGCGACATCGCCGGCCTACGGCTTTGCCGGCTGGGTGTTCGACGCCGAGGCGCGCGTGCTGCGCGATCCGCAGGGGCAGGCGCTGAGCCTGCCGGACGGACAGTTCGCGCTGCTGCGCACGTTCGTGCAGCACCCGCAGCGCGTGCTGACCCGCGACCAGTTGCTCGAGCTCGCGAGCGGCCCCAGCAGCGATGCCTACGACCGCGCGATCGACACCCAGGTCAGCCGGCTCAGGCGCCGGCTCCGTACCCGCTGCGCCGACGAGCTGATCCGCACGGTCCGCAGCGAAGGCTACATGTTCCTGCCGCGCGTCATCTCGCGCTGAGCCTGCCACTTGCTGCCATAGACCGCCGGTGAGCCGTGCTCACCGGCCGCGTTCGCGCGCCCGGCTGCGGCCGTGCGTCTGCGTCGCTGTGTGACAGCCGTGTCACGAGCCGGCACGGAACGGTCGGGCCGGGACAAACCCGGGAAACACATCTCCGCCATGGGCACCCCGCACCGGCGCAACCCACGCTCCTCCGGCGACGGAAGGCGGCAGCCAGGCCGGTGCAATCGCAACTCGTCGCACCGAGTCCCGAGCAGCCGCCGCGCTGACCCCCCGGGAGGATGCGCGGCGAGGGCCGGAATCCGCCCGCATCGAAGCGTGTTCCGAAAACCACGTGAGAATGCCCCGAGGGAGATACCATGTTCAATCCAGTCAGTTACCGCCGGACCAACGGCCTGCTCGCGTCGTGCGCGACCGCAGCGCTTTGCGTGCTGGCGCAGCCGGCGCTCGCACAGGCCGTGGCGGATCAGCAGCCTGTCGAAGCCGCCGATGCGACCGCCGAGAGCGAAGCCATCGTCGTCACCGGCTCGCGCATCGCGCGCCCCGACTACGAGGCCAACAGCCCGATCGTGACCGCCAGCGAAGAGCTGTTCGAGAACTCCTCGACCGCCTCGATCGAATCCAACCTCAACAAGCTGCCGCAGTTCTCGCCGACGCTGAACACCCCGAGCGCCGGCGCCGGCGACATCCAGCCGACCGCGCGCAACACCCCGGGCTCGGCGACGATCTCGCTGCGCGGCATCGGCACCAACCGCACGCTCGTGCTGATTGACGGCCGCCGCGGCACCCCGGCGAACGCCAGCATGGTGGTCGACGTCAACACGATCCCGTCGGCGGCGATCGAGAGCGTCGAGATCATCTCGGGCGGTGCGTCGTCGACTTACGGCGCGGACGCCGTGGCCGGCGTGACCAACTTCCTGATGAAGGACGACTTCGTCGGCCTCGAGCTCGACGGCCAGGTCGGCCTGACGCAGGAAGGCGACGGGCTCGAGTACCAGATCTCGGGCATCATGGGCGCCGACTTCGAGGACGGCCGCGGCAACGTCAGCCTCGCGTTCTCGCACACCAAGCGCGAGACCGCGTACAACCGCAAGCGCGACTGGTACACCGACATGTGGGCCGACCCGTCGATCGCCGGCTCGGGCTTCTTCCCGCAGATCCCGGGCGTGAACCTCGGCTTCGGCAACGACGTCGATCCGGCGGTGATGGCCTCGATCTTCAACCAGGCGACCACCCCGGTTCCGGGCGGCGGCACGACGATCTACGTCAATCCCGACGGCAGCGTGTTCAGCGGCTTCGACGCGGCGGGCACCGGCGGTGCGTACCGCAACGAGATCGTCGACGGTTACAACTACAAGCTGCTCGACAACGGCCAGCTCGGCGCGAACTTCGTCGATGGCTTCACGGCCTATCCGTCGGATCGGTACAACCTGTACCTCAACGGCGATTACGAGCTGAACGACAGCCTCGGCGTGTTCGTCTCGGGCCTGTTCAGCAAGTCGAGCTCGCACACCGTGCAGGAACCGGCGCCGGTCTTCGGCGGCTGGAGCGCGATGGTGCCGTACAACCCGGCGGCCCCGCAGGCCGACATCCCGACCGAGCTGCGGCAGATCCTCAACGCGCGGGCCAACCCGAACGCGCCGTTCCAGATCTTCCAGATGATGCCGTTCAACCGTGAATCGGATTCGGACGTCTACACGTTCAACCTGACCGGCGGCCTCGAAGGCAAGATCGGTGGCAGCGACTGGACCTGGGAAGCCTTCGCCAACCATGGCGAGACTATGAGCACGGTCACGCAGAGCGGCTTCGCCTCGCTCCAGCGGTACCGCCAGGTGATCTCGTTCGGCAACTTCGGCCAGGGCTTCAGCGCGCAGGGCAACCCCGAGTTCGGCGGCTTCGGCGCGTCGACCGCGACCTGCACCTCGGGCCTCAACCCGTTCAGCGGCGCGGCGGTGAGCCAGGACTGCATCGATGCGATCTCGGCCGACCTCAAGACCAAGGCGACGATGCGCCAGACGATCTTCGAGGCCAATGCCCAGGGCTCGCTGTTCGCGCTGCCGGCCGGCGACGTGCGCGCCGCGATCGGCGTCAGCTCGCGCAAGAACGACTACGAGTTCGAGACCGACACGCTCAACTCGCAAGGCCAGTCGTTCCTCGAGCAGCCGCTCGGCCTGTACCCGTCGGGCAACTCCGCGGGCACGATCAAGGCCAAGGAAGCCTATGCCGAGCTGCTCGTGCCGGTGCTCGAGGGCATCCCGTTCATCGAGAGCTTCAACCTCGAGCTCGGGGCGCGCTACTCGGACTACAACACCACCGGCGGCAGCTGGACCTACAAGGTCCTCGGCGAGTGGGAAGTGAACGAGTGGCTTCGTTTCCGCGGCGGCTACAACCGCGCCGAGCGCGCGCCGAACGTCGCCGAGCTGTACCTCGCCCCCGAGCAGACCTTCGCGTTCGCAGCGGGCGGCGACCTGTGCTCGCGCGCCAACACGCTGCCGTACTCGGCCAACCCGGACAACGCCAACGGCGCCGAGGTCGAAGCGCTCTGCCGCGTCCTGATGGAGCGCTCCGGCGATCCGACGGCCGACGAGAACTTCTATGACCTGACCACGCAGCCGGTCGGCGGTGCGTTCGTGTTCCCGACGCTGTCGGGCAACGCGAACCTCAAGCCCGAGAAGGCCGACACGTGGACGGCGGGCGCGGTGATCAACTCGCCGTTCGAGGGCCCGGCGCTCGAGCGCCTGCGTCTCTCGGTCGACTACTACAACATCAAGGTCACCGATGCGATCGGCGCCCAGTCGGTCGACATCGCCCAGCGGCAGTGCTTCGACGCGGCGTTCAACCCGACGTTCGATGCCGACTCGCCGTTCTGCGCCGGCATCGGCCGCAACACGGTCGGCAGCCTCGGTAACGTGATCACCACGTTCTACAACAACGGGCGCTTCCAGACCTCGGGCATCGACGTCCAGCTCGACTGGGCGATGAACGCGGGTCCGGGCCAGGTCACGCTGAACTCGGTGTTCAACTACCTGCTCGAGATGAAGTCGGCCGAGCTGCCGAACCTGCCGCTGATCGACTACGTCGGTACGCTGGGTCCGAGCAACAACGGGCTCAACGGCGGCAGCTACGAGTGGAAGCTGTTCACCACGCTCGGCTACAAGCTCGATCGCCTCACCGCCGCGCTGCAGTGGCAGCACCGGCCGGGCGTGAACGTGGAATCGGAAGCGGTCACCCCGGGTCTCTACGAGGAGGTCCCCGCCTACGACCTGTTCAGCCTGACCGGCAGCTACGAGGTCGTCGACGACACCGTGCTGCGCTTCGGGATCGACAACCTGTTCAACAAGCGTCCGCCGCTGACCGGCGTGCTCGAGAACCCCGCGGCCGGCC
>DATDLP010000244.1:0-5023 GCA_036519255.1 Croceibacterium sp. | reverse complement strand
TTCGGAGCCAGCGAACGGCCCGCGAAGCGCGGTGATGTCGCGGGTCATGATCGGGTTGTCCAAGGCGGCCCTTCTTTATCAGCGACAGTCTATCGCGGCCCCGCTCCGGCACAAGCGACGGCCCGCTTGCGGAATGCCCCTCCCGCCCGTAGAGCGCCGCCGAGTTTTTCCCCCGCGCGGAGTTCCCATGTCCGATCAGATCAAGCGCGTCGTCCTCGCCTATTCGGGCGGCCTCGACACCAGCGTGATCCTCAAGTGGCTGCAGGTGACCTACAACTGCGAGGTCGTGACCTTCACCGCCGACCTCGGCCAGGGCGAGGAGCTCGAGCCGGCGCGCGCCAAGGCCAAGTTGATGGGCGTGCCCGACGAGCACATCTACATCGATGATCTGCGCGAGGAATTCGTGCGCGACTTCGTGTTCCCGATGATGCGCGCCAACGCCCGCTACGAAGGGGATTACCTGCTCGGCACCTCGATCGCCCGGCCGCTGATCTCCAAGCGGCTGGTCGAGATCGCGCACGAGACCGGCGCCGACGCGGTGGCGCACGGCGCGACCGGCAAGGGCAACGACCAGGTGCGGTTCGAGCTCAGCGCCTATTCGCTCGACCCGAGCATCAAGGTGATCGCGCCGTGGCGCGAGTGGGACCTGACCAGCCGCACCGCGCTGATCGCCTGGGCCGAGCAGCACCAGATCCCGGTGCCGAAGGACAAGCGCGGCGAAAGCCCGTTCTCGACCGACGCCAACCTGCTGCACACCTCGAGCGAGGGCAAAGTGCTCGAGGACCCGTGGAGCGAAGTGCCCGACTACGTCTTCAGCCGCACCGACAATCCCGAGGATGCGCCGGACACCCCTGAGTACATCACCATCGACTTCGAGCAGGGCGACGGCGTCGCGCTCAATGGCGAGGCGATGAGCCCGGCCACCCTGCTCGCCGCGCTCAACGACCTCGGCAGGAAGCACGGCATCGGCCGGCTCGATCTGGTCGAGAACCGCTTCGTCGGCATGAAAAGCCGTGGGATGTACGAGACCCCGGGCGGCGAGATCTACGCCCGGGCGCACCGCGGGATCGAGTCGATCACGCTCGACCGCGGCGCGGCGCATCTCAAGGACGAGCTGATGCCGAAGTACGCCGAGCTCATCTACAACGGCTTCTGGTTCGCACCGGAGCGCGAGATGCTGCAGGCGGCGATCGATCTGAGCCAGGCGAAGGTCAGCGGCACCGTGCGGCTCAAGCTGTACAAGGGGCTCGCCCAGGTCGTCGGTCGCAAGAGCCCCAACAGCCTCTATTCGGAGCGCCACGTGACGTTCGAGGACGACGCCGGCGCCTACGACCAGCAGGACGCGGCGGGCTTCATCAAGCTCAACGCCCTGCGCCTGCGGCTGCTGGCGCAGCGCGATCGGGGATAATTCGCGTATTCCTGCGCCGAAGCGTTGAGTTATCCACCCTTGTCCACTGGCATTGTCGGCGAAAGTGGATAAGTCGACGCTGCCGCGCTTGCCCGAATCGCTCCGGCCGCGCATCCTTCAGACATCGAGACGGGGATTGGCCGTTCCGAGACAAAGGCCGAAAGGCCGGCGAGTAAGAAGGGATTTCGGAACCGTAACGACGCGACGGCGAGATGCCGCGCGGCCGAGGAACGAGACGAGGTGGCCACGGGACTTGTCCTGCAGCAAACCGGATCCTGAACCGCTGAAGCCGCGAGGGCGCAAAGTCGGACAGGCCGGAACTCCGGCCCGGCACCGAGGTTTAGCAAAGCCCACGGGTGATGCGGAACCGTTTGAGGTTCGGGTTGAAAGGCCGGTCTCGGAACCGCCGGAAAGGCTGGATTTGATCTTCGGATCGGACCCCGCCCCCCCTGACGGAACCGGCGCCGGCGCGAGCGCCGGGCGATGATAGGCCGGGTTCGGCATGGCTCTTCGGAGCCGAGCTTGAAACGGCGTTGAAACGCCAGGCGTCAAGTTTCCCACTCCGGTGGGAACCACACGCTGGTGAGAGTGGGGTCAGCCGCAAGGCTGGCCCCATTTCTCATTTGGCGGGGGTTCTTCGTTGAACGGGGGCATCGGGTCATCGGCGGCGAGGCCCCGTCGAGCGAAGAGCACGGCTTCGCGCGCAAGCGATCGTGCCTGCACCCGCATGTAATCGGCGCGGTGTTCCTCCGGCGCCGCGAGGTCCAGCTCGACCCGGCGGTCGGCCCGGCGCTGCAGCCATTGCGCGAGAGTGGGGCTGCCGTCCGGTGCGACACTCATCTCGCTTCTCCCATCGTTCTGTCTGTCGAGAAATGCTGTGGTTCGGTAGGCCGCAGCCACTCCCGCAGGCGCTGGCGGCGCATGAGTTCGCCTTCGACTCGCAAGGAAGACGATGCGCGCGGCGGTGCGAGTAGGAAAGCGAAATCGTCCTGCTTGGAACTCTAATGATGATTATAGGAACCGATGTGGCACATTTGCCATAGTTTCGGTTATCCTAAGGCAAAGGGACGAGTCGAGCCGGTCACGGGGTGAACCGCCCGCGCGTGGGTTTCGCACCCGGCGACCACAGGCTATCTCCCGCCGCGACATGGACGGGAACACCACCATGACAGTGCGCGCCGCTGTCGCAGCGATTGCACTCCTGGCCCTCGGCGGCTCGATCAGCGGCGTGAGCGCCGCCGATGGTCCGGGCGTGGTGCCGGTGGCCGTCGCGGTTTCGGCCGACGAAGCGGCGCTGCCCCGGTTCGAACCGACGACCGAGAACTTCGTTCCGATCGAAATGCCCGGGGTCGCGACCGAGGTGGCCGCAATCGCACCGACGGAAGCCGAGGACACGGGCGATGCGATCGGGAGCGGCGTGGCCTCGTGGTACGGCCGCGAGTTCGCCGGACGGCGCACCGCGAGCGGCGAGCGGTTCGACCCGGCCGGCTACACCGCCGCGCACCGCACGCTGCCGTTCGGCAGCCGCGTGCGCGTGACCAATGCATCGGGCGAATCGGTGGTGGTGCGGATCAACGACCGCGGGCCGTTCCACGGCGGGCGCGTGATCGATCTCAGCCAGGCCGCCGCCGCCGAGCTCGGCATCGTGCGCAGCGGCAGCGGGCGGGTCGAACTCGCGCTGCTCGACTAGCAAGCAGCTCTCAGTTCCTGGTGACAGCGCTCTCGTGAGGACGGGAGGCGACGCCGGCTGGACGGGAGGGGGGAACGTGCCGGCGCCGCCTCAAGGACGGTAACGCCCGGGCGCGCAGGGGTTTCCCCCAACGCGGCGAGGCGTGGCGCAGGTGCCGTAGACCGATCCTCCCCGAGCACGACCCGGGGAGGACCCTGTCGCTACTTGCTCAGCTGGCCCCTGATCGCGCCGCTCGGGAAGGCGCGGGTGTGGACGTTGACGTAGTAGCCGCCCGGATTGGCGAGCAGCGCGGCCGAGACTTCGGCCGAGACTTGCGCGCAGCCGCCGCTGGTGCCGCCCTCGGGCGCCTCGAGCGTGACCACCGGGCCCCCGGTCTCGCCCGGCCCGCCGGTGTGGATGTGCGCCGCGGTGACGTTGTCGAGCCCGGCGACGTTCATGATGTAGCACGCGGTGCCCTTGGGCGGATCGACCACCACGGTGATGTTGCCCGCGGCATCACCGCCGGTCATGTGCGTGTAGAGCGGCACGCCGGTGTTGGGCGGCGCCGGCGGGCCGCCGAACTGCGCGACGGCGGGGCCGGCAAGCGCCAGCGCGCCAAGAGTGGCAATCGTTCCTTTCGCGAGGGTGCGCATCGTTCGTCTCTCTCCCTGAAGATCACGCAATGACCGTGGCACTATACGGCGATTGAATCGCGGCGCCACTGGGAGTTTGTAACGCCGGTCACCCCGCGGCGGGGTCGTCGCCGTCGCCCGGGCGGCGATGCCGCGCGAGCCACTCGCACAACCCGAAGAAGCAGGCGAAGGCGAGCACGAGCGTGATGGCGGTGATGGTGATCCAGGACATGGCTGTGCTCCTCAAGCTGGCGGGAGCTCATCCAAGTCTCTCTGTCGCTGACGGGCGGAAGGGCCAACGATGCGCGGAGTCCTACGCCTGTGGGCCCGATCGGACGAATCAATTCATAATGATCTGGATCAAGATGAATGCCGGCGCGGGGGCCGGCACACCCTGCCCCCGCGGCCGGAATCCTCAGTCGCGCACGCGGGCGACGACCAGCTTGCCGTCCTCGCCCCTGGTCGCGGCGTAGCGCCGGCCGGGCAGCACAGTGGCCGGGCTCGGCCGTTCGCCGTCGGCCGCGCAGTCGAGGCTGAGGCTCTCGCCGGGGCCCTCCACGGCGCGGCTGAACTCGGCGTCCGCGGCGATCGGGACCGGATCCTGCCACCGCCCGAGGCCGGTGGTCATCGCGCCGTTGACGCGATAGCGGCAGGCAAGCGCGGCGCCGGTCTGGTTGACGACCGAGTAGCGGGTGCCGGGAACGCGCTCGGGCGCCTGCGCGTGCAGCGCGGGCGCGGCGGCGAGGACGAGCACGGGGGCGAGGCTGGCCGCCGCGAGGCGGGCGATGGTGGCACAGGTCATGGTCTTGGCCTTTCGGTGGGGAGCGCGGAACCGCGGGCTGCGGGTCCGATCCGGGTGGCGCCGTCGAACTGGGGATCGAGTGCCGCGCGGGCGGCGCGGCCAACGCGCCGCGCCGGCCGGGATGCGGCAGCTTGCGTGGCGGGGGGTGCGTCCGCGTAAGCCATGCCTGCCTCGCCTGCGAGGTGTATCACTCGAGTCATACACTTGTATGCGGCGGAATGCTACCGCGGAAATGGGGGCCGTCGGACGCCGGACCCAAGTGCACTGCGGGGTCCGTCGGGGACATCGGGTTGACACCTGTGACACGGTCCAATGGCCAAAAACCGTCATGCCGCGCGGCCAGGCCCGGCAGGGCGGACTCGATCTCGATCGGCGGCTGGTCGGGCACGGCCTGAGAGCCCGAAGCCAGGCCCTCCCCCGCGACGATCGTTCCGACGCGCGCGAGCCCCTCGCCGTGCCAGGCGTCCCACGCCGCACCGGCCGCCTCGCTCGCCTCTTCCATCGCCGCAGCC
>DATDLP010000243.1:0-2325 GCA_036519255.1 Croceibacterium sp. | reverse complement strand
CTTCGAGCTCGATCGTGCCCGCCTCGGCGTCGATCGCGATCATGTCGCCGTCCTCGACCAGCGCGATCGGCCCGCCGTCGGCGGCCTCGGGCCCGACATGGCCGATGCAGAACCCGCGGGTTGCGCCGGAGAAGCGCCCGTCGGTGATCAGCGCGACCTTCTCGCCCATGCCCTGCCCGTAAAGCGCCGCGGTAGTGGCGAGCATCTCGCGCATGCCCGGACCGCCCTTGGGGCCCTCGTTGCGGATCACCACCACGCTGCCTTCGCGGATCCGGCGCGCCTCGACCGCGGCGAAGGTGTCCTCCTCGCACTCGAACACCTGAGCCGGGCCGCGGAACGCGAGCCGCTTCATCCCCGCGACCTTGACGATCGCCCCGTCGGGCGCGAGCGAGCCGCGCAGGCCGACCACGCCGCCGGTCGGTGTGATCGGGCTCTTCGCGTCGTAAATCACCTTCTGGTCGGGGTTCCAGGTGATCTCCTCGATGTTCTCGCCGAGGGTCTTGCCGGTGACGGTGATCGGGTTGGGGTCAAGCATACCTTCCGCGAGCAGCGTTTTCATCACCATGTAGACCCCGCCAGCCTCGTGCATGTCCTTCGCGACGTACTTCCCGCCGGGCTTGAGGTCGGCGATGTAAGGCGTTGATTTGAATATCTCGGCGACGTCGAACAGGTCGAACGCGATGCCGCACTCACTGGCCATCGCCGGCAGGTGCAGCGCGCCGTTGGTCGAGCCGCCGGTCGCGGCGACGACGCGCGCGGCGTTCTCGAACGCGGCGCGGGTGCAGATGTCGCGCGGGCGCAGGTTGAGGTCGAGCAGCTTCATGACCTGGCGCCCCGCCGCGCGCGCGATCTCCTCGCGCGACTTGTACGGAGCCGGAGCCATATTGCTGTTCGGCAAGGACAAACCGATCGCCTCGCCGACGCAGGCCATCGTGTTGGCGGTGTACTGCCCGCCGCACGCGCCGTGGCCCGGGCAGGCGGCCTTCTCGATCGCGGTCAACTCGCTGAGCGGGCACGCGCCCGAGCTCCAGCGGCCGACGACCTCGAACACGTCCTGCACCGTAAGGTCGCGGCCCTCGTAGCGCCCGGGCAGGATCGATCCGCCGTAGACGAAGATCGACGGCACGTTGAGCCGCAGCATCGCCATCATCATCCCGGGCAGGCTCTTGTCGCACCCGGCGAAACCGACCACCGCATCGTAGCAGTGCCCACGCACCGACAGCTCGACCGAATCCGCGATCACCTCGCGGCTGACCAGGCTCGAGCGCATGCCCTGGTGGCCCATGGCGATGCCGTCGGTCACCGTGATGGTGTTGAACCGGCGCGGAGTGCCGCCGGCCTCGATCACGCCCTCGCGGCAGATGTCGGCCTGGAAGTCGAGCGTGGTGTTGCACGGCGCGCTGTCGTTGCCGGCCGAGGCCACCGCGACGAACGGGCGCGCGATCTCTTCCTCGGTCATGCCCATGGCGTAGTAATAGCTGCGCTGCGGCGCGCGCTCGGGGCCGACCGAGACGTAGCGGCTGGGCAGGCGGGACTTGTCGAAACGGGTGGTCATGAGGCTTCCAGCTGGATGAAAGTTACGCGGGCTGCGCCTTCGGCGGGTTGGCCGCGCGGGTCAAGGACTTGGTGCAGGCGAAGCACCCGGGACGGCACCGCGGCGGGCGAGGTGGCGTCCTGCAATTGTTTCACTACAGTGCCATCGCCACCGCGTTCGCGATCCGCCCCAGCCGCTCGGCCCACACCTCCTGCCCTGCGGCATAGCCGATCTGATCCTGCCGCACCTCGATCCCGAGATACGGCCGACCCTCCGCCTCGGCGTGCCGGTTCATCGTCGCGTTGAGCAGGGTGCCCGAATAAGGCTGCTGGTCGCCGACCACGAGCCCCTCGGCCGCGAGCAAGGGAATCGCCAGGCGCGCGGCCCGATCGTCCCGGTTGTAGAGCACCCCGACATGCCACGGGCGCGCCTCTTCGGGCTTGCTCCTGAGACCCGGTGTGAAGCTGTGCAGCGACAGGATCAGCGCCGGCGGGGCCGCGTCGAGCAGCGCGGCGAGCGCCTCGTGGTACGGCCGGTGGAATCGCGCGAGCCGCTCCTCGCGGCCGGCGAGATCGAACAGGTTGCCGGGGATCGCATGCCCGTCGCTCGCGTGCGGGATCACTGCAGGCGCGTCCTCCTCGCGGTTGAAGTCGCACACGAGGCGGCTGACGTTGCCGAGGAACGCCGCCACGCCTGGCTGGCGCGCCATGCGTTCGGCGACCTCGCCCACGCCGATGTCGATCGCGACATGCTCGGTCAGCAGCGCGGGGTCGATGCCGAGGTCGACGTCG
>DATDLP010000242.1:0-4274 GCA_036519255.1 Croceibacterium sp. | reverse complement strand
GCTGCGGGTCACGCGCAAGTGGCTGTACTCCCCGATGTAGATCGAATGCGCGCAGCCGCCGGGCCCGTCGCAGGTGCCGAGCCGGGTGAAGGTCGAGCGGTCGACCAGAATCCGCCCGTTGGCGTCGTCGGCGGTCAGGATGCCCTGCTGGCTGTCGCGGAACCACGATTGCGCGACCGTCAGGTCGCCTTTCTCGAGCCGGATGCCGGCGCCGTTGAAGTCGGGCACGCGCATGTTCTCGAACACCAGGCCCGAAACCTCGGCCCCGCGCCCGCGCAGCACGAGCGCGGCCTTGCCCTCGCACGTGCGGCCGTCGAACACCGCGGCGCCGGGCTCGGCGGCCAGATAGGAGATGAAACCGGCGCTCTGCACCGCGCAATCGGCGTAGCGGCCGGTGGCGATGGCGATCGTGCCGCGCCCGTCGCCGATCGCGTCGACTGCCGCCTGCAGCCGGTCGAAGGTCTGCCCGGTCTCGACCACGGTGAACCGCGCGGCCGGCGCCTGCGCGAACAGCGCGCCCGCCGGAATCGCCAGCACCGCCAGCGCGGCGAGCAGGCTCGCGAGTGCGAGCGAGGGCCGGCGCAGGACGGGCTGGGCAGCTTGAGCCATGCCGCCGCGCTACCGCAAAAGGGTTAACAGCGGGCTAAGACTTGCCCGCGAAGGCCGGCATCACGTGGCGGGCGAAGAGCCCGGCCGAACCTGTCACCGCGTCGAGCGGCATGTCGCCGAAGGCGAGCGCCGAGACGAAATAGGTGATCCCGCCCTGTTCGGCCTCGCGCTCGACGAACGCGCGCACCGTGTCGGGCGAGCCGGCGCAGCCGTGGCCCATCGCCGCGGCCGCGTCCCATTCGGCCGGCAGGTGGCCGGCGAGCGGGAACCCGGAGCCGCGCTGCTCCCACAGCAGCGCCATCGAGCGGCGCCAGCGGGCGTAAGCCGGGCGGGCGAGCGCGAGCGCCTGCTCGTCGCTGTCGGCGACGACGATATGGCGGCTCACGCCCATCAGCGGCATCTCGGCGGCCGGGCCTTGCCATTCGGCGCGGTAGAGGTCGGTAGCGTGACGCACGCGTTCGCCGAGCGCGAGCGTGACCATGTTGATCGCGTTCCGCGCGCACCA
The DNA here is from genome assembly GCA_036519255.1 of Croceibacterium sp. Classification (GTDB taxonomy): domain Bacteria; phylum Pseudomonadota; class Alphaproteobacteria; order Sphingomonadales; family Sphingomonadaceae; genus Croceibacterium_A. The sequence continues at coordinate 3,160 of DATDLP010000242.1, read as the reverse complement.
GCGGATCGAATCCGGGCTGCCCGCGCCGTACCACAGCGGCGGATGCGGCCGCTGCACCGGGCGCAGCGCCATCGGTACCCTGTCGTAGCGGTAGTACTCGCCGGCGAAGTCGAGCACCTCGGACGTGAGGCCGCGGCGCAGCACTTCGAGCGCCTCGTCGAACCGCCCGCGCTGCTCGGCCATGTCGAGCCCATGGAACCCGAGCTCGATCGGCGAGACCCCGCGTCCCACGCCGAGCTGGAAGCGCCCGTTCGACAGCGCGTCGATCATCGCCACTTCCTCGACCAGCCGCAGCGGGTGGTAGATCGGCAGCAGGTAGACTAGCGGGCCGAAGCGCAGCCGTGTGGTGCGCTGGCTCAACGCAGCGAACAGGATTCCCGGCGAGGGCGCGAGCCCGAGCGGCGTGCCGTGGTGCTCGGCGACATGGTAGCAGTGGAAGCCGTTGGCGTCGTAGGCCTCGGCCATCCGCAGGCGTGCCTCGAGGTGCTCGGCGAGCGGCAGGCCGCTGTCGTCGACATGGTCGAACACCCCGAATTTCATTGCCGGCCTCCCGCTTTCCGCCTGCTCTAACACCACTTCTGGTCTTTGCGAGACGGGGCGGTGCAAAGCTCCACTACGCGACCAGCGCGAGCAACGGCACGGACACCAGGTGCGCGAGCGCGTGGGCGATCATCGCGGCCTCGATCCCGCGCCGCATGAACAGCCAGCCGCACACCAGGCCGATCACGGCGTTGGCGAGGAGGACCGCGGCGGGCAGCCAGCCGGGCGGGTCGCTCGCCGCCAGCATCACGCCCGGAACATGCCCGGCGGCGAACAGCAACGCCGCAGCCCCGTTGGCGATCCACAGCGCGGCTCCGGGCGCGACGCGCAGCCTCGTGAGGCCGAGAGCGAACAGCGACAGCAGGCCCCAGCGGAAGATCAGCTCCTCGACGGTGCCGCCGTACGCCATGCGCGTGACCAACGGCATCTCGAACGCCTGCGCGCGGCCCTGCAGCACGTCGCCCGCGATCGCCCCGAACGCGGCGATGCAAAGACCGCAGATCACACCGCCCGCGAGCGCCGGCAGCGCGGCGCGACGCAGCGGGTTCGCCCAGTCGCCGCGCTCGGCGAGCGCGCGGAAAACGGGGGCGTCCAGTCCGACCTTCGGCGCGGTCCACCAGCCGAGGGCGGCCAAGGCGACCAGCAGAACGGCGGGCTGGACCAGCAGCACAGCGCGCGGAATCTCGACGCCGGGCGGCAGGAGCTGCTCGATGGGCGCGAACAGCATCGTCGTCAGGCCGGCCAGCGCCACTGCTGCCAGCAGCACCCACACCAGCCATGGGCCGCGCGCCTGCGCCCCGCTGCGATCGACGCGTTCGCTTAGCATCACTCCGTGTCCTCTCGGTCTTTAGGCGGGCGGCCGCGCTTCGCCGGCTCGGCCAGCGGAACCTTGATCCCGCGCCGGGCGAGCGCCTCGCGCAGCAGCATCTCGAGCTCGGCGTTGACCGAGCGCAGCTCCTGCGCCGCCAGCCGCTCGACCGTCGCGTAGAGCGCGGGGTCGAGGCGGAGGGCGAACGCCTTCTTGTTGGATTGCGGCATAAGACGGATTGCCTACTGGTAAAGCGTGCCCGCGTTGACCACCGGGTTCACGTCGCGCTCGCCGCACAGCACGACCATCAGGTTCGATACCATCGCCGCGCGGCGCTCGTCGTCGAGATGGACCTTGCCGCCCTCGGCGAGCTTCTCGAGCGCCATCTCGACCATGCTGACTGCGCCGAGCACCAGCTTGGCGCGCGCGGCGATCACCGCCTCGGCCTGCTGCCGCCGCAGCATCGCCCCGGCGATCTCGGGCGCATAGGCGAGGTGGGTCAGCCCGGCTTCGTCGACGAGGATGCCCGCGTGCGACAGCCGCTCGTTGAGCTCGATGCGCAGCTCGGCGTTGACGATCTCGTGGTCCGAGCGGAGCGTGGTCTCGTGCTCCTCGATGTCGTCGTACGGATGGCGCGAGGCGACCGTGCGCAGCCCTGCCTCGATCTGGATGTTCACGAACGCCTTGTAATCGTCGACGTCGAACGCCGCCTGGGCGGTGTCGCTGACGCGCCACACGACGTTGCACGCCACCTCGATCGGATTGCCTCGCAGGTCGTTCACCTTCACGCGCTCCGAATGGATGTTGTTCTGCCGGACCGAGATCTTCTTCTTGCCGATCCACGGCCAGACCCAGCGCAGGCCTTCCGAACGCTCGGTTCCGCGATATTCGCCGAACAGCGTGATCACCGCCGACATGTTCGGCTGGATCATTAAGAATCCGAAGGGGTGGAGCAGGAAGGAGATGGCGCCGCCGATCAGGCCGATGGCAAGTGGAACGATGATCCACCAGGGCTGGCGCAACGTCGCCGCCACGCCAATGCCTATGAACGACCCGCTGGCCAGGAGCAGCAGCCCCAGCCAGACGAGCAGCATAACGTATCCGTTGGACGTGCTCGCCGGCCGCTCCTGGCTGCGCGCGATGCCGGTTTTCCCCTCAGGCATGACGAATCTCCTTCGATATAATTATGATATCATATTTATCGAAGGGATCGCGCCCGTCAAGCGGATCCGGTCAGTCGTCGCCAACCTCCTCGACGCTGGTCGGCGCGTGCTGCCCGGCCCAGCCGCCCACCAGGGCATCCATCGCCTGGAGCTGGGCGATGAACGCGCGGTAGGGCGCGTCGCGGCACCCGTTGTCGAACCGCACCTCTTCGGTGCCCTTGCCGTTCGCCAGCCGCACCGTACCGTAGGGCAGATCGGTCGCGAGTTCCTGGCAGTCGGCGCGGGCCAGCCGCGGCTGCGGCAGCTCGGCGGCAATGGCCGCCAGCGCGGCGTAGGCGGTCGCATCGACCGTGAACGTGCGCTGCTCGACCTGGTGCTTGCCGAACGGCGAGCCGTCGATCTTCGTATGGCGAACGGTTCCGTCCGCCTGCACCTCCCAGCTGCCGAGCGGCCGGCCCCAAGTCTCGATCTCGAACCCGATCGCCCGATAGGCCGGCACCGTCGCCGCCGGACTCTGCGCGCCGGCCTGCGGCGTCGCGCAGGCGGTCAACAGCACGGCCGGCAGGATCGCGGTTCGAAACATGCAGAACTCCTCAATGGTTGCGGATCACCGTCAGGAACGCGTCGCCGTAGGCCTCGAGCTTGCGCG
>DATDLP010000241.1:0-3453 GCA_036519255.1 Croceibacterium sp. | reverse complement strand
CGACCCGGAAGGCATCCTGCGCGAGCGCGGCGATCACCAGATCGGCCTCGTCGCGCGCGAGCGGTTGCGCCGCGCCCTCGAGCTGGCGGTCGATCGCGGCGAGCGCCTCGACCATCTGCGACTTGGTCATCTCGCGCCTGTTGTCGCTCAGCGCCTGCGGCAGTGTCGCGTATGCGGCGATGCCGTAGACCCCCGAGGCGATCACCAGCAGCATCAGCCCATACGCCAGCGTGTGCACGTTCCAGCCGAACTGGAACCCGGTGTGCAGCGTGGCGATCACGACGAGCGACAACCCGAGATAGACGTGCGCGCTGGTCCACGCCTTGAGCGACCAGCGGCCCGGCGTGATGGCCCGCTTGCGCACGCCGAGCAGGCCGAGCCACAGAATCAGCAGCGCCCCGATCGTCCCCAGCAGATAGCCGTACCAGGTGCCCCCGTTGGGCCGCGGCTCGACGTCTGCCAGCACATAGCCGAGGATCGCGGCGAGACTTAGCCCGACCGCCACCTTGAGCCAGCGCATGCCCCGGTGCGCGAGGAATCCCTCGTGGTCCACATCGCGCCGCCGGTCGCGCAGCGCGAAGTCGCCGTCGGACGCCGAAGCCATCAGCCGGCGTCTTCCGCCAGCTTGGTGAACTTGAGGAACCGCTCGGGCGAGACGCGTATCGCCGCCCCGGTCGGGCAGGCACGCACGCACGCGGGGCCGCCCTTGATGCCCGAGCACATGTCGCACTTGATCGCGAGCTTGGCCTGCTCCTTGCCTGCGCTGTGCTTCTTGCGCCAGGCTTGGCCCGCCTCCCCCGGCCCGGGACCCGCGCCGAACAGCATCCACGAGAGCAGTCCCGGCTTCTTCGGCGGCTTGGCATCCATCCGGATCACCCCGTAGGGGCAGTTGCGCTGGCAATTGCCGCAGCCGATGCAGGTCTCGTCGATGAACACCTCGCCGTCGGGCCCGCGCTTGATCGCGTTGGGCGGGCAATCGGCCATGCAGTGCGGGTGCTCGCAGTGGCGGCAACTGGTCGGCACGTGCAGGTGCGCATACGTCCGACCCGCCTCGCGGTCGAGCCGGCTCAGCCCGTCGTGGCTGTCGGCGCAGGCCTTCTCGCAGTTGTCGCAGCCGACGCATAGCGTCTCGTCGATCAGCAGCACGTCGGTCGCCTCGCCGATGCCGTTGTCGACCAAGAACTGCGCGGTCTGCGAGTAGAAATCGACTGCGCCGCCGAAGCTGTGCTTCTGGCTTTCGATGAACCGGTTGACCTCGCGCCGCCCGGCCATGTCGGCCAGCGCCTTGTCGCGCAGCCGGGGCTTGCGCTCGAGCAAGGCCGCGAAGGCCTCGCCCGGGAAGCGCACGACCTGCGACTTGACCGCCGCCTTGACCGTGGCGGTGCGCATCGAGCCGTCGATCACCGCCATCTCGCCGAAATAGGATCCGGCGGGGAGATACGACAGAAACACCGGCTTGCCGCCGATAGTCTTCTCGACGATCATCGACCCGCGGCGCACGACGTAGATGTCCTTGTCGTCCGCTCCTTCGGCGATTACCACCTTGCCCGCGCTGACGTCCTGCACCTCGGCCGCGTCGACCAGCCCGGCAACGTCCTCGCTGGTCAGCCCCGAGCCGAAGATCTGCAGCAGCTGCCGTTCGATCGAGATGCGCAGCACCGCGCGCGCCGCGGCGGGCGCGGTCGACAACAGCTTGAGCGCGGCGCGGCGCGACAGCTCGACGCACACGGTGTGCTCGGCCGCGCGCACGGTCGAACCGCGCGGGCGGCCCGAGATCAACCCGACCTCGCCGACGATCGAGCCTTCGCCGATCGGCACCGTTTTGCTGGAATCGGTCGGGTCTATCTCGACCAGCACCGAGCCCTCGGCGATCGCGAACAGCGAGTTACCCGGCTCGTTGCGCGCGAAGATCGTCTCCCCGGGCGCGAACGCGCGCGCCTCGCTGTCGAGCATCAGTTCGCGCAGCTGCAGCGGCGAGACCTCGCGGAAGATTGCGATCCGGCTGCCGAACGTCGCCAACCACTCGTCGACCGAACGCCTGCCGGGCAAACCGGCGAACTTGGCCGCGAGGAGCGGCTCGTCGGCTGGCTTGAGCGCGGTGTTGCCGGCGATGAACTCGACCGCGTCGTAGCCCTGGTTCATGCAGTGCTTGATCAACGGATACCCGGCCAGCGCGCCGATCACGTAGATTCCCGGAACGGTCGATTCGAACGTCGGCGAGAGCTGCGGATAGGCCACGCGGTCGGCGCTGGTGAACGCCACGCCGGTGCCCGGCTTCGCCGCCTTGCGCGCGTCCTTGTCCTCGAACTCGGCGCACACGCTCTCGACGAAAGCGCGCGGCGGCGCCGAGCCCATGCGCGCGATCACCCGGTCGCAGCGCGCCTTGACCTCGCCGTCGCGCGTGTCGAACGTGATCTCGCCCTTGTCGATCGCCGACGCGGTGGTCTCGGTCAGCACCGCGATGCGCCCTTCGGCCTGCATCGCCAGCAATGCCTTGACGTTGGTTTCCTTGGCGGTGGCGAAGTCGGCCGAGCGGTTGACGATGGTCACGGTGTTGCGCTGCTGCGGATCGGCGGCGAGGCCCATCGCGTTCTCGATCCCGGCGTCGCCCGCGCCGATCACCACGATATGCTCGTCGTTGTACGCGGCCGGATCGTCGAGCTGATATTGCACCACCGCACCCGCACCGACCGGGCAGCGCACGAGGTTGGGATTGCCCTGCGTGCCGATCGCAAGCACGACCGCTTCGGCGCGGATCGTGTCGCCGCTCCGGGTCCCGAGCGTGAAATCGCCGCTGACACCGGTGATCGAGACGATCTCGGTTTCGTAGCGCACGTTGACCTTGTGGGCGCCGGCCTGATGGTCCCATGTCCCGAGCACCACCTCGCGCTTGCCGGCTTCGAACGCGAGGTCGGAGCGCAGCACGAGGTTGGCGGGCGTCGCCATGACGTGCTTGCCCTTCTGGTACTTGTAGATCGTGTCGGAGAGGTGGTCGGCCTTCTCGATCAGCACGTGGCTCAGGCCGAGCTCGGCCGCATGCGCAGCCGCGCTGAGCCCCGCCGGCCCCGAGCCGACGATCGCCACTTTCACACGATCCGCAGGCGCCGCTGCCAAGTTCGCTCCCCCAACCGGCCTCGGCGCCATCATAGGGCCGCCGGTGCGAACCGCCAGCCGCGTTTGAAGCGTTGCGCCGCCGCTGCTAGATCACCCTCACCCTCCCGCGGGAGGGTGAGGGGCCTTGGCGGGAAGGGAGGCGACGGAGTGAGAGGCATCCTGGCGAAGATCGGCGGCGGGGGTCTGGCCGCGATCGTTGCGGTGGCGCTGGCCGCGGGGACGATCGGCTACCGGCTGCTCGGCACACCCGCCGAGGAACCCGCAGCAGGCGCTGCCGACCCGCTGGCCGAGCTCGAGCGGCGTGCCGACGCCGAGCCCGACAACGCCGGCGCCTGGCAG
>DATDLP010000240.1:0-7104 GCA_036519255.1 Croceibacterium sp. | reverse complement strand
GCGCGACCCCACCAGTGAGGAGGGCTAGGCGGCCCTGAGCTCGAGTTCCCGCTCGCTGCCGTCGGTCTGCCCGAATTGCTTGCTCGATGCGCCGCGCGAGGCTGTCGATCAGCTCGGCGGCCTTCTCCAGCTGGTCGGCCGTGTCGTCGCCGGCCCAGCTCGCGATGTAGGGGACCGAGTCGGGCGAGGTGTCGAGTCCGGCGCCGGCGCAGACGATGAAGGCGACGGCCTCCCCCACGAGCTCCTCCTGCTGGTTGGCGAGCCCCGCCTCGTGGCCGACGAGGGCGTGGGCGAGCTCGTGCACCAGCACCGACATGCGGGCGTTGGGCGCCAGTCGGTCGGCGACCTGGATGCGCCGCTTGCGGTAGTCGCACAGTCCGTCGAGGCGCTCGAGCTCGACATAGGCGACCTCGTAGCCGAGTTCGCCGGCCAGGGCCTCGAGCGGGCCGAGCAGCGAGCCGTGTGAGTCGCCCTCGACGGGCGCGCGCGGGGGGACCAGTGGCGTCGGCTCGCGGCCCGGCAGCGGCTCGGTCTGCGACACGTCCCACACGTGCACCGTGCGGAAGAGGAGCCGCGTGTCGCCGGTCTCCTCGCCGTCGTCGTCGCGGTCCTTGACCCGGACCGGGGCGAGGATGGGGATGCCGCGCTCGCCCCTACGGACGCAGCGGCCGAGCCGAAGCCAGGCCTTGAAGCCGGCGACGTGGGTCGGCACGAAGCCGCGCCGCCCCGCCTCCTGGGCGATTAGCAGCGTGTTGTGGAGGCTTATCTCGGGTCAGCGACAAGCCGTCGTCTATGTCGCGCTGCGACCCGCAGCGGTGTCCGGTCGTGGGTCTACGTTGGGGGCGTGATCGGTGTCGTGAGTGTCTTGCGCGGCCTCCCGGACGGAGCGACCCGTAGGGGAGCGGAGTCCGGGAGGCGGCGCGTCGGCCGCCGCGGGACCCCCTGCGCCGGGGTCGCCGCCGGGATGGTCGGCGGCGGCGCGGATCGGCCGGCGCGGTGAGGGTGCAGCGCGTCGCCGGCGCGGCGGGTACCGGCGATAGCTGGACCGTGATTGGTGATGACCGTCGCCCGGTGGGCCCGGTCGAGAGCTACCTGGGGTGGCTGTCGGATCTCGAGCGCTCGCCGAACACGGTGCGCGCGTACGCGCAGGACCTGAAGACCTACTGGGTGTTCCTGCGGGCGCGGGGGATCGAGTGGGACCGGGTGACGCTTGAGCAGCTTGGGCAGTTCACGGCCTGGCTGCGGCAGCCGGCGGAGAACGTGATCGTGCTGGCCGGCGGGCCGGCGGCGCGCAACTCGGCGACGGTCAACCGGATGCTGACGGCGGTGTTTGGCTTCTACGAGTTCCACGCGCGCAATGGCGTGGAGGTCGTGAAGGCGCTGGTCGATCGGGTGCGGTCGGGCCGCGGCGGCTACAAGCCGTTCCTGCACGGCATCACGCGGGCGAAGCCGCGCGGGCGGGTCGGGCGGCTGCGCGAGGTCCGCCGGCTGCCCGCGACGCTGACGCTTGATCGGGTCGCCGCGGTGATCCACAGCCAGCGTAGGTTGCGCGACCGGTTCCTGTTCGCGCTGCTGTTCGGGACGGGGATGCGGGTCGGCCAGGCGCTGGGCTTGCGCCACGGCGACTTTGTCACGCAGGAGCGGCGAATCGAGATCGTGTCGCGCGAGGACAACGCCAACGGCGCGCGTGGCAAGCGCGGAGCGGGCTCGGTGCCGGTGAGCGGCGAGCTGGTGCGCTGCTACTCGGACTACATGCACGTCGAGTACGGCGAACTGGATTCCGACTACGTGTTCGTGAACCTGTGGGGCGGCCGGCTCGGGCGGGCGATGACCTACGCGAACGTCAACGAGATCGTCTGCCGGACGCGAGCGCGGGTCGGGTTTCACTTCACGGCGCACATGTTCCGCCACACCTACGCGACGCTCGCGCGGCGCGGCGGCGTGCCGATCGAGATCGTCAGCAAGCTACTTACGCACAGCTCGACACAAACGACGAGCGAGATCTATCTGCACTGCTCGCCGGAGGATCTGCGCGGCGAGCTCGAGCGCGCGGGCGTGATGGCGAAGATCGAGCGCGCGCTGTGAGCGCGGCCGGCCTGGAGGCGCTGCCCGGCGGGCGCCCGGATCAGCTGCCCTGGGAGGCGATGCTGCGCGAAGCGGTACGCGCGGAATTCCAGGTCGACGTCTACCACCCGCTGCCCGGCGACTCGGTGCTCTACGGGCCGACGTGCGCGGTGTCGGGGTGCCCGGGGCGCGGCGTGAACCGCTCGCTGGGGCTGAAGGCCACGGGCGCCAATCACTCGATCGGCGCACACCATCGCGGCTACCTGTGCCTGTCGCACGTGCGGATGTGGCGCCGCGACGGCGAGCCGCCGATCGATGGGTGGGTGCGTCACTGCGCCCGCGCGCTGCGCACCCAGCAGGTGCGCGAGCCATGCGCTATCGCCGGCTGCCCGCGCTCGGAGCTGCACCGGGGGCTGTGCGGCGCGCACCATCACCAGTGGGATCGCGCCGGCAGGCCGAGCCCCGCCGAGTTCGGCCCGAGCGCTCGGCCGGTGAGAACCGTCAAGCGGCGCTGCGCGGTGACCGGCTGTTCGTTTGCGGGGATCTCTCGTGACGGCTTCTGCGACGGTCACGCCGGTGCCTACCGCAACGTCCGCTACTCGCGCCCGGGGCTGACGCCTGAGGGCTACCTGGATCACCTGGGGCGGGCGCGCGCGATCACCGCGCCCCGCTACGACATGTGCGGTCTGCCGACGGGGGTGGCGTTGGAGATGCAGTTGGCGCTGCAGTGCCGCCACGACGCGCGCCGCGGGCAGCTGCAGCCGCTGACGTTCGGCCAGGTCACGCGCTGGGTGCTCGATGAGGGCGTCGCATCGGTGCTGGAGCGCGGCGAGGCGCACTGGGTGGACTCGGCGCACCGGCGCTTCGGGCACCGCAAGCATCAAGCCAACCCGCTCGCATGGCTGCGTTTCACGCGTCAGTGCGCGCTGCGCCTGCGCGAACAGGACGCCGGCGAGGAGCTCTGGCAGTGGGACACCTGGCCAACCGACCGGATCGACGTCGACGGGCGCTGGGCGCACCAGCCGGCCAGGCGGATCTACTTCTCGGAGATCGAACCGCCGTGGCTGCGCGAGCTGGTCAAGCGCTGGGCGCGCTGGCGGCTGACCGGCGCGACGAAGTCGCCCGCGTCGATCGCCGTCAGCACTTCGTCGATCCGTCGCTTCTGCCGCTGGGCCGAAGCCCACGACGTGTTGCTGTCGGCGCCGGCGACGATCACGAGAGGGCTGCTCGAGCGCTACCGCGCCCACGTGTTCACGCTGCCCTGCTCCCAGGGCCGCAAGAGCGGCCTGCTGACCGACCTGAAGGTCTTCCTCGATGACGTGCGTCTGCACGAGTGGGCGGCCGGCCTGCCCGCGAACGCGACCTACTACCGCGGCGAGATCCCGCGCAAGACGAGGGCGCTGCCGCGGTTCATCGACGAGCACATCATGGGCCAGCTCGAGAGCGAGGAGAGCCTCGCGCGGCTGCCCGACCTGACCACGCAGACCGCGATCCTGGTCCTGATCGAGACCGGGCTGCGCTCGGTTGACTGCCTACGGCTGCGCTACGCCCCGGTGACCGTCGATGAGGCCGGCGCGCCCTACTTGCTGTTCTTCAACCACAAGCTCTCGCGCGAGGCGATCATCCCGATCTCCGAGCGCCTCGTCGACCAGATCCGCCGCCAGCAGCAGGACCTCGGCGCGCGCTTCGTGAAGGCGCCGTCGATCCTGCTGCCCCGCGTCAGGGCCAACCCCGACGGCGAGCTGCCATTCGGCTGGAGCACGCTCAACCGGCGCCTCGGGCAGTGGCTGGCCGACTGCGAGGTCCGCGACGCGAGCGGGCGGCCGGTGCGGGTGACCGCACACCAGTTCCGCCACACCGTCGGCACGCGGATGATCAACAACGAGGTGCCGATCGACACCGTCCAGCGGATGCTCGACCACGCAAGCCCGGAGATGACGGCGCGCTACGCGACGATCAAGGACCAGACCCTGCGGCGCGAGTGGGAGCGCTACCAGGAGCGGATCAACATCCGCGGCGAGGTCATTCACCTCGACCCCGACGGGCCCCTCAGCGACGCCACTTGGGCCAAGGAGAACCTCGCGCGGGCGAAGCAGACGCTGCCCAACGGCTACTGCGGCCTGCCGCTGCAGCAGCAATGCCCGCACCCCAACGCGTGCCTGACCTGCGACAACTTCCTCACCACCACCGAATTCCTGCCCCACCACAGCGAGCAGCTGCAGCGAACCGACGAGCTGATCGCCAAGGCCGAGGCCGAGGGGCGCCAGCGCTTGGTCGACATGAACACGCCGGTGCGGGTGAACCTGCTGCGCATCATCGAAGGCCTCGAGACCCTCGAAACGGAGACGAACGATGCAGTCTGAGGGCGCCACGCCTCTAACCGCCGCCGCGACGCGCAAGCACCACGCCGCGCTCGAGCGCGCGAGCGGCGCGCTACGCGACCTTGACGCCGCCGGGCAGGTGATCAATTTCCAGGCCGTGGCGCGCGCCGCGGGCGTCTCGCGCCAGTGGCTCTACCAGCAGCCCGAGCTGCGCTGCGAGATCGAGCGCCTGCGAGAGAGCCGGCCGCAGTCGGCGAGCGGCGTCCCGAGCGCACAGCGCGCGAGCGAGGCCTCACTGCGCCAGCGCAACCGGGTGCTGCTCGACGAGAACGCGCGCCTGCGGGCCGAGAACGCACAACTCAAGAACGAGCTCGCGCTCGCCTACGGCGAACAGCGTCGCGCACGCCGGCGCGCGTGACCGCCACGCGGCCGCAGCCCGCTCGTTGCCAACGTCGCCGGCAGGACGTTCTCGATCCGCCGGGCGAGCTCGTCGATCGTCTTTGGCGAACTCCGCGACGGCCTCAATCGCGCCGTCCTCGCCCCACCCGGCCACATACGGCACCGACTCGCCGTCCACGCGTAAGCCGACGCTCGCGCACACCAGGTGCGTCGCGGTGTCCACGATCACCTCGGCACGCTCGCGGCCATACTCCGCATACCCGACCCCGAGGCCGTGAATTGTGTGGTGGGTGAGGGTCCTGATCTGCGCAGGTATCGGAAGAAGGGGGCCGAGGCCGTGGATCCGGACGCGGCCACGGCAGCCGCGTCACGTACCGGCACGGCGACTTCGTCGAGCTTGCCGAGTCGGTCCCTCCCGCCGACATCGTTACGCTCGACCGGGTCATCAGCGTCTATCCGGACTCGGACCGGCTGGCCGGGCTCTCGGCGGAGCGGCGCTCGGCGCCTCTTCGCCCGGGTCTACCCGCGCGACACGCGCATCGTGAGGCTCGTCGTCTTCGCGACGAGCCTCATCCTGCGCTTGCTCCGACAGCCGGTCCGCGGCTTCGTCCATCCGGTCGACACGATCGAGCGGGTTGTTCGCGAGAACGGTCTCAGCCCCCCACTTCTCTTGAAGAGTCGGACGCGTGTGGCAGGTTAATCATCGCGAGCCTGTGCGTTCCGCCCGCCCGGTAGCCGTGTTTCGTGTGACCGCGGCGACGCGGTGGTAGTCGAGGCCGGTGATCGGTTCCTTGTCGCGGCGGCGCAGGCGGGCGATCCTCACGCGTTCGAGGCGCTGGTCCGCCGCCATCAGGGGGCCGTCTATCGGGTGGCGTTGCGTATGCTGGGCTCTGAGGTCGATGCCGAGGACGCCGCGCAGGAGGCGCTGGTGCAGGCGTGGCGGGCGCTGTCAACGTTTCGGGGGGAGAGCGCGTTTTCGACGTGGCTGTATCGGATCGTGACCAACCGTTGCCTCAAGGCCCGGGCCGCCCGGTATCCCATGGAGGCGCTGCCCGACGTGCTGATCGACCGCGACAGCGACCCAGCCGAGGCGGTCGCGCAGAGCGAGCGGCTGGATGCGCTGGCGCGTGGGGTGCTGGCGTTGCCGACCGAGCAGCGCGCGGCACTGGTCTTGCGTGAGCTTGAGGGGCTGTCCTATGAGCAGATCGCACAGGCCCTAGGAGTGACCGTGCCAGCGGTCAAGGGCCGTATTCACCGCGCTCGCCTCGGGCTGCTCAAAGCGAGTGACACGTGGCGCTAACCGACCCGTCTGAGCGGCTGCCATGCGGCACCAAGCTTGCGGCGCTGATCACCCAGGTCGCCGAGGGCGCCCCCGCCGCCGACCCGGCGCACCAAGCCAGGTGCCCGTACTGTCAGGCGTCGCTCGGGCGCATCCGCGAGCTGTGGAGCGACGTTCGGGCCTTGGCCGACGAGCCGGTGCGCGCTCCGCGCGGTCTGCTGGACGAGGTCATGGCCCGCCTCAGCGGGCCCGCCGGCGCCGTGACGCTGCGCGACGCGACCCGGGGCCACACCCAGATCAGCGAAGCGGTGCTAGCGGGCGTCGCGCGCCGGATCGCCCAGGCGATGCCCGCGGTGGCATTCGCGTCAGTTTTGGCGCACGCCGCCGGGCCGGGAACGGTCGCCCTGCGCGTGCGACTCGTGGTCGCCTACGGACCTTCGCTTCCCGTCTTGGCCGCCGCGGTGCGCGAGCAGATTGTCACACACGTGCGGCGCCTAACGGACGTGCAGGTGACCGAGGTCGAGCTGTCGGTCGACGACCTCGCCGCTCCCGGCACCTACTAGGCCCACGGCATTGCGCAGAACTTTTCCTCGCCGACGCGATCCAACGCTATGAACGAAGTCTCCCGCGATCGGCGGGACCACCTCAAGGAGGCCGATGATGAGCGAAACACAGTCCCCCGGCACCCCCGGCCGACCCGGAGCGGCCAGCGAGCCGGCCGAGGCCTCCTCGAAGCTGTCGCGGCGCGGCAACGAGACGCTGAGCTCCGAGCTTGGCTCGACCACGATCGCCGACGCGGTCGTTACCAAGATCGCGAGCATCGCCGCGCGGGAGGTGCGCGGCGTGCACGACCTCGGCGGTGGAACCGCGCGGGCGATCGGGGGGATGACACGGAGCGTTGGGATCGGTGGGATCGGTGTTGATGAGCGGATGCAGGGCGTCGGCGTGGAGCTCGGCGAGCGCGAGGCGGCGGTCGACCTCACGGTGGTGGTCGAGTACGGCGAGTCGATCCCGCAGATCGCCAAAACCCTGCGCGAGAAC
>DATDLP010000239.1:0-11005 GCA_036519255.1 Croceibacterium sp. | reverse complement strand
ACCTCGGCAATGCGCGGATCGCCGACCATCTCGGCCACGTCGTCGAGCTCGGCGCGGGCGTCGGCGTCCCAAATGCCCTCGCCGAGCGGCACCACGAGCTCGACCGGCGCTTCGTCGTGCTCGTCCTCGATCTCGCCGACTATCTCCTCGACGAGATCCTCGATCGTCACGATGCCGTCGGTGCCCGAGAACTCGTCGACTACGATCGCGAGGTGCATGCGCTTGGCGCGCATGTCGGCCAGCACGTCGAGCGCGCCGCGCGCCTGCGGCACGTAGAGCGGCTCGCGCATCAGCTCGGTCCAGTCCGCCGGCGGCGCCTCGCCGCGTGCGAGGAACCCGAACACGTCCTTGATGTGGATCATGCCGATCACCTGGTCGAGCGTGTCGCGGTAGACCGGCATGCGCGAGTGGCCGTGCTCGGCGAACAGCGCCACGAGCTCGTCCCAGCCTGCGTCGGCCGACGCCGCGATTATCTCGCTGCGCGGGATCGCCACGTCGTCGGCGTCGTGCTCGCTGAAGTGCAGCAGGTTGCGCAGCATCGTCAGCTCGACCGGCGACAGGTCGCCTTTGGCCTTGGGTTCGTCGCCAGAGGCCTGCTCGTCGACGTGCTCGTCGATCGCTTCCTCGAGCTGCGCGCGCAGCGAGGTCTCGCCTTCCTCGTCGAAGAACCGTTTGATCGCGTTCCACAGCCCGCGTTTACTGTCCGCGTCTCCGGTGCCGGCTTCGCCCGACGGGCGTGTACTTCTCGAACTCTCGGCCACCGCCTTGCTCATGTCCCTTGTGAAGCGCTGTCCCCATATGGGTCCGCTATGCCGCAAATCGCAAGCGCCTTCGTTTCGAGCGCTTCCATTGCCTCGGCATCCTCGGGCGAGGTCTCGTGGTCGTGGCCCGCGAGATGCAGCAACCCGTGGATAATCAGATGCGCCGCGTGGTGCTCGAGCGGAATGCCTTTGTCCCCGGCTTCGCGAGCGCAGGTTTCGTGCGCCAGCGCGATGTCGCCGAGCAGCTCTGGCGGGCCTGCGGGCGCGAGCGCGAGGAGGGCGTCCCGCTCGAGCATCGGGAACGACAGCACGTTGGTCGGCTTGTCGCGCTGGCGCCACTCGCGGTTGAGGACGTGGATCTCCTCGTCCGAGGTGAACAGCAGGCTGGCGGAGAGGCGCGGGCTGGCGAGTTCGGGGGCGACTCGCTCGGCCGCGGCGGCAGCGCGGGCGGCGAGTTCCTCCCACGGGCCGGCGGGCCAGGGGGTTTCGATGTCGATATCGAGTTCCACGGGATGTCCTTTGCACCCAAACCCGCGTTCGTCATCCCGCGAAAGCGTGGATTCCGTCCGCCGGCCGGCCGGCCGCGACACTTGCCCGCTCAAGGCGCCGTCTCGTCACTCGCAGTGGGCGAGTGCGTCGAGCGCCGCACGGCCCAGGACCTCGCCGGATATGAAAGGGACCCTGGTTGCGATTGGCAAAGGAATGAAGCCCTCCGTGGGCCCGGCGTTTCTGGTTGAGGACAGGACCACGGTCGCGTCGTCGCTCGTCTCCACCTCGACACATTTGGCCGATTTCGCAAATGCGCGCCAGGTTCGCACTCCGGCAAGCTCGAGCACCGGATCGACGAGGCTCGCGAAGGACGTGGGGTGGGGAACGTTCTCGTGTGATGCGGTCAGGCATTCGCAGATCGCACGACCCACTTCGTCGGGATATTCCTTGCCGACTGCAAAAGCAGGGGCGCTGAGAATCCAGACTCCTGCGGTGGTTCTGGATTGGCTGTGCAGGTACAGGACCCCGCCACGTTCGTAGATCGTCGACGCTCGCATTACGCTAGCTAGGCCCCGGGTCCCTCGTAGGCCTCGACGATCCGCCCGACGATCGGGTGCCGGACCACGTCGGACGCGGTGAAGCGGACCACCGCGATGCCCTCGACGCCGCTGAGCCGGCCGACCGCGTCGGCCAGGCCGCTGTTGGCATCGCCCCCGGGGATGTCGACCTGGCGCGGGTCGCCGCAGATGACCATGCGGCTGTTCTGGCCGAAGCGGGTGAGGAACATCTTCATCTGCTCGCGCGTGGTGTTCTGCGCCTCGTCGAGGATCACGAACGCGTCGGCCAAGGTGCGGCCGCGCATGAAGGCGATCGGGGCGACCTCGATCTCGCCCGAGGCAAGGCGGCGTTCGACCTGCTCGGGCGGCATGCAGTCGTACAGCGCGTCGTAGAGCGGGCGGAGATAGGGATCGACCTTCTCCTTCATGTCGCCGGGCAGGAACCCGAGCTTCTCGCCGGCCTCGACCGCCGGGCGGCTGAGGATCAGCCGCTGGACGCTGCCGGTCATCAGCTGGCTGACCGCCTGCGCCACCGCGAGGTAGGTCTTGCCGGTGCCCGCCGGACCGAGCGCGAAGATCATCTCGTGGCTGGCGAGCTGGCGCATGTATTCGGCCTGCATCGCGGTGCGCGGGACGATGGTCTTGCGGCGGGTGCGGATCATGATCGGCGGGCCCTTGGCGTCGCCGGTGATGATCCCCTCGAGCGTCGGCTCGTTCGACATCGCGATCAGCGCCTCGATCGTGCCCGAGTCGAGCTCCTGCCCGGTGAGCAGCCGCTCGTGCATCGTCACCAGCACCTCGCGCGCGCGGGCGACCTCGTCCTCGTGGCCCTCGATGATCACCTTGTTGCCGCGGGCGGAGATCAGCACCCCGAGCCGGTTCTCGATCTGCACGAGGTTGGCGTCGAACTCGCCGAACAGCGCGCCCAGTGTGGCTTGCTCGTCGAACCGGACCTCGGCACGCGCCCGGCGCGCTGCGTCGCGGCGATCTTCCGGATGGGCTAGCGCCGAAATTCCCTCGGCGCGGGATGCTTTGCGGGCCATGCGCTCCTTTCGCTCTGTGAGTCGAAAGATAGGCCTCGGGGCAGGGGGCGCAAGCCGGCCCCGTGCGCGTGGTGGTGGAAAGTCACCGGACTGTCGCTTTCAGGCCGCGACGGTCTCCAGCAGATGCCCGTGCAACGAGTTCGGGCCGGCGGCCGCGAGCTCGACCTCGACCAGATCGCCGATCGCGGCCTCGCCCTCGAAGAACACCGACTGCAGCCACGGCGACTTGCCGAGCCATTGGCCGGGCTTCTTGCCGCGCCGTTCGACGAGGACCCTGCAGCGCTTGCCGACCGAGGCCTCGTTGAACGCGAGCTGGTCGCGGTTGATCACGCCCTGCAGGCGCTGGAGGCGCTCGTCCATCACCTCGCGCGGAACCTGGCCGTCCATCGTCGCGGCCGGGGTGCCGGGGCGGGGGGAGTACTTGAAGCTGAACGCCTGGGCGTAGCCGACCGCGTCGATCAGCCGCAGCGTGTCCTCGAACTCGGCCTCGGTCTCGCCGGGAAAGCCGACGATGAAGTCGCCGCTCAGCGCGATGTCGGGGCGGGCTTCGCGGAAGCGGTCGAGCAGGCGCAGGTAGCCGTCCGCGGTGTGGCTGCGGTTCATCGCCTTGAGCACCCGGTCGTTGCCGCTCTGCACCGGCAAGTGCAGGTAGGGCATCAGCTTGGGCTCCTCGGCGTGGGCGCGGATCAGGCCTTCGGTGACATCGTTGGGATGGCTCGTGGTGTAGCGAATGCGCTGCAAGTCCGGGAGCCTCGCAATCGCCTTGATCAGGCCGTCGAAGCCGGTCTCGCCCTCGGCCCAGGCATTCACGTTCTGCCCGAGCAGCGTGATCTCGCGCGCGCCGGCTTCGACCAGGATCTCCGCTTCGCGCAGCAAATCGTTGAACAGCCGCGATATCTCCGCACCTCGGGTGTAGGGTACAACGCAATAGGTGCAGAACTTGTCGCACCCTTCCTGGATGGTCAGGAACGCGCTCGGCCCGGACCGCCGGCGCTGGGGGAGGGCGGCGAACTTGGCGTCGGCCGGCATGTCGGTATCCGCCGCGCGCTCGCCGCGCGTGACGCGCTCGATCATCTCGGGCAGCCGATGATAGGCCTGCGGGCCGACTACGAGACCGACCCCCGGCGCGCGCGCCATGATCTCCTCGCCCTCGGCCTGCGCGACGCAGCCCGCGACCGCGATCATCGGCGGCGTGTCACCGCCCGCCTTCACCAGCCGGCCGATGTCCGAATAGACCTTCTCGGCGGCCTTCTCGCGGATGTGGCAGGTGTTGAGCACCACGAGATCGGCGTCCTCGCCCTCGGGCGCGGCGCGCATGCCCTGGTCGGCGAGCAGCTCGGCCATGCGTTCGCCGTCGTAGACGTTCATCTGGCAGCCGAAGCTCTTGACCCGGAAGGTCTCTGGGGTGCGGGAGGGTCGCATGGGGCGGGGCGCTTACGCCATTTGCCCCGCGAGTTAAAGGCGCAACGCCTCAGCGATCGCCGCCTGCGCCGCCAGGGTCATCGTCTTGCGGTTGGTAAGCGCCTCGCCCGCGAGGGGCTCGAGGAAGCGGATGGTCAGCTCGATCCGGCCTGGGCGGGCGAGCATGCGGCGGACATTGGCCATCCCCGGCTCGTCGTTCCAGGCGATGTCCGGCGCGTCGGTAAAGTCGAGCGCGACCGGCTGGATCGGCACCGTGCCGGCGAGCGGCTCGACCGCTGACAGCAACGAACTCTTGAACGGACGCAGCGCGGTGCCGTCGTTGGTGGTCCCTTCGGGAAAGATCGTCAGCGGGCGCTCGCCGAGCGCTGCGCGGACCTGCTCAACCTGTCCCGCGACCGAGCCCCGCTGGTGGCGGGTGACGAACACCGTGTCGTTCTGCTCGCACAGCCACTTGATCAAGCCGTGCGCGGTCAGCCCGCTGTGCGCGACGAAGCGCGCGCGGCAGACCCCGGCGAGCGCGAGGATGTCGAGCCAGCTCTCGTGGTTGGCGAGGAACAGCGCGCCCTCGCGCGGCGTGCCCTCCGTGCGCACGCGCAGCCCAGCCATGCGGCCCATGAAGCCGAGGAACAGCGGGGGCACCAGTTCGCGCTGCCCGAGCAGCTTGGCGAGCACGTGCAGCGGTACGATGATCAGGAAACCGAGCGCGACCCCGAGCCACCTCGTTCCTTCGCGAAGGCCGGACAGATCAATCCTCGCGGTCGATGCGGACGCCGTAGAGTTCCATCCGGTGGTCGACGAGGCGGTAGCCGAGCTTCTCGGCGATCTGCTTCTGCAGCGCCTCGAGCTCGGGATCGACGAATTCGACCACCTTGCCGCTTTCGACGTCGATCAGGTGGTCGTGATGCGCCTCGGGCGCGGCCTCGTAGCGCGCGCGGCCGTCGCCGAAATCGTGCCGGTCGAGAATCCCGGCCTCTTCGAACAGGCGCACGGTGCGATAGACCGTCGCGATCGAGATCTTCGGATCGATCGCCGCCGAGCGCGCGTGGAGTTCCTCGACGTCGGGATGGTCGTCGGCTTCCGACAGCACGCGCGCGATCACGCGGCGCTGCTCGGTGATCCGCAGACCCCGTTCGGCGCACAAAGCTTCGAGATCGATCGGTTGGTGCAAGCGGGGCCCCGGTTCCATAAAAAGCGCCCCGCCACTATGGAAGCGGCGGGGCGCTTTTACAACCGGTGAAGGCGCGCGTCAGTCGCTCTTCTTGCGGCGGCCGCGCTGCTGCCCGGGCTTGCGGCCGAGGCCGATTTCCTTGGCCAGCGTGCGGCGCTTCTCGGCGTAGTCGGGCGCGACCATCGGATAGTCGGCCGGCAGGCCCCAGCGCGCGCGATATTCGGCCGGCGTCAGGCCGTGATCGGTCATCAGATGCCGCTTGAGCATCTTCATCTTCTTGCCGTCTTCAAGGCAGACGATGTGATCGTTCTTGACCGAAGCACGAACAGAGACCGCCGGCTCGGGCTTGGTTTCGACCTGCGGCGCAGCGCCGAGGCCGGCAAGCGCACCATAGACGTTCTGGATCAGCGCCGGGACTTCGTCGACGCTGACGTCATTGTTGCTGACGTGTGCTGCGACGATGTCGGAAGTCAGGGTGATCAGAGTTTCTGACAGGTCGTTTTCGAGTGTAGCCATCGTGTCCTCATGTTTTCTTTTGCGAACCGCCGCTTGACCCGCCCGGTGCATTCGGCCGGGGAGCGAGTGGCATGCGCTTTGCGCCCTCTTTCGCAGCATTACAAGAGTGGTAACAATCTTTACCAAACTTTTCGACCAGCATTCGCTAACTGCCGGCTACCTGTTGGCGCGAAAAGGTAATTGCGTCGAGCGGGCTGCCGCTGCCTCGGCGGTAATAGTGATGGCGGCGCCCAACACATTCAAAACCATGCCGAAGATACAGCGCTTCGGCCGTATTCCCTTCGCGCATTTCAAGAAACAGGCGCGTCGCTCCTCGCCCCTCGGCCTCGGCGATGAAGCGCGCGAGCAGCGCACTCCCGATACCCTTGCCGCGATGGTCGGGATGGACCGCGATCAGCAGCAGTTCTTCCTCGTCGAGCAAGCCGCGCGACAAGGCGAAGCCCGCCGCGGGCTGCTGTTCGCGCGGCGGAGCGCCATCGGCCGCGGCAAGCAGGTAGCGGGTGTGCGGCATCAGCAGCGAGTCGGAGACCTGGCGGCGGGTCCAGGCCTCGCCGAAGGCCGGGTCGAACGCCGCCTCCATCACCTCCATGATCCGGTCGAGGTCGTCGATCATGCGCCTGGAAGCCGCGCATCGGGCGGGCGGCCGTAGATCGGGGTGAGATCGCCGGTTAGCAGGGCCTCCGGGAGCAGTCGAAAGCAGCGGGCATCGGGTAGAATATCGAGCGCAATAGTTCCCGGTCCTTCGTAGACCGCCTTGGTCCGCGCCTGGCTCCCGGCGATGACCTTGTAATTCCAGCCCTTGCTGGACTCGACCGGCGTTACCGAGGCTATCCCGGTCTCCGGCAGGCCGTCGGTGCCGAAGTCCTGCAGGAACCATTCGCCGTGACCGCCGGTCATGCACACAGACACCGGACCGTGATGTTCATTGCGCGCCATGGCCGCGACCAGCGCGAGCGTGGGATAGCCGAGCACCTCGGCCCGCCAGGCGAGCCCGAGCGCACGCGCGGCCGCGAGGCCGATGCGCACGCCGGTGAAGCTGCCGGGTCCGAGCGAGACCACTACGCGGTCGGCGCGGCCCTTGCCGGGCAGCTCGGCGATCATCGGCACCAGCCGCTCCGCATGGCCGCGGCCGATCACTTCCCACGCGCCCGCGAGCAGTTCGTCGGCCTCGAACAGGGCGGCCGAACACGCTTCGGTGGCGCTTTCGA
The DNA here is from genome assembly GCA_036519255.1 of Croceibacterium sp. GTDB lineage: Bacteria > Pseudomonadota > Alphaproteobacteria > Sphingomonadales > Sphingomonadaceae > Croceibacterium_A. Next base: position 3,841 of record DATDLP010000239.1, on the reverse strand, counting down.
TGACGAGGGTCCGCACGGTCGGCGGCGTTACAGCATGCGGTTGAAGACGTCGAACTCGGGCCGCGGGCTGCGCCCGAACACGCTCGCCGGATCGCCATAGCCGATCGCACAGATGAAGTTCGAGCGAATGTTCGGCCGGTCGGCGAAGAACTCGGCATCGACCGCGGCGTTGTCGAACCCCGACATCGGCCCGCAGTCGAGCCCGAGCGAACGCGCGGCGAGCATGAGGTAGGCGCCCTGCAACGACGAGTTGCGGAACGCGTTGGCCTTGCGCAGCTCCTCGCTGCCGCTGAACCAGCTGCGCGCGTCGGTATGGGGGAAGAGCCACGGCAGCTGCTCGTGGAAATCGAGGTCCATCCCCACGATCACGCACACCGGCGCGCCGGTGATCTTGGGCTGGTTCTTGTCCATCGCGTGCGCCGCGAGACGGGCTTTCGCCTCGGGCGACTTGCACCAGACGAGCCGCGCGGGCTGCTGGTTGGCCGAAGTCGGTGCCATTTTCATCAGGTCGTAGATCGCGCGGATCTGCGCCTCGCTCACGTCGCGGTCGAGCCAGGCGTTGTAGCTGCGCGCCTCGCGAAACAGCTGGTCGAGCGCGGCGTCGGTCAGCGGCTCGGCAAACGGCCCGGCCATCACGCGGCCCGGACTTCGCTCACCTCGGGCACATAGTGCTTGAGCAGCCCCTCGATGCCCTGCTTGAGCGTCGCGGTCGAACTCGGGCAGCCCGAGCAGGCGCCCTGCATCGTCAGGTAGACCACCCCGTCGCGGAAGCCGCGGTAGCGGATATCGCCGCCGTCGTTGGCCACGGCCGGGCGCACGCGAGTCTCGATCAGTTCCTTGATCTGCTCGACGATCTCGGCGTCGGCCGGGTCGTCGCCCACGTCCTCGTCATCCTCGGGCGGAACCGCGATGCCGTTCCCGCCGGCGCCCGCGAACAGCGGCGCCTGGCTGACGAAGTGATCGAGAAGCACCGCCACGACCTGCGGCTTGAGCTGGATCCAGTCGGTGCCCGGCGCGGCGGTCACCGAGACGAAATCGGCGCCGAAGAACACGCCCGTCACCTCGCCGGTGTCGAACAGCGCCTGCGCCAGCGGCGAGGCCTCGGCGTCCTCGGGCGAGGCGAAATCGCGCGTGCCCGAGGGCATCACGCGCTGCCCGGGAAGGAACTTGAGCGTGGCCGGGTTGGGGGTGGTTTCGGTCTCGATGAACATGCGGGCGATGTAGGGTGCGCCGCCGCCGGCCGCAAGCGTCGCGCCGGGTCGGGAATCGACCTTAGGTTGCGCATTCACTGGTCCTTCATGACTCGCCAGCCTATTCGGAGCCACATGACCCCACTCACGCGCGCGCTTCGCGCCCTCGCTCCCTTGCTGCTGTTCGTCCCGCTGCCCGGCGCGGCGCAGCAGGTCGCACCCGTTCGGGTCACGGTTCCGCCGGTCGCGCCGCCGCCGGTACCGAAGTACACGCAGCCGGACGATCCCTGGATCTACCGCGGAACCGACATCCCGATCGACAAGGAATGGCTGTTCGGCGAGATGCCCAACGGCTTGCGTTACGCGGTGCGCAACAACCGGGTGCCGCCCGGGCAGGTCTCGATCCGCGTGCGTATCGACGCGGGGTCGCTGCACGAGGAGGCGTCCGAGCTCGGCTTCGCCCATCTCGTCGAGCACCTGACCTTCCGCCAGTCGAAGTATCTCGCCGACGGCGAAGCGATCCCGCACTTCCAGCGCATGGGCGCGAGCCTGGGCAACGACACCAACGCGATCACCAGCCCGACGCAGACCGTCTACAAGCTCGACCTGCCCAACGCGAACGATGCCAAGCTCGAGGAGAGCATCAGGCTGCTGTCGGGCATGATCCGCGAGCCGGCGCTGAGCGCCGCCAACCTGACCGCCGAAGTGCCGATCGTGCTGGCCGAGCGCCGCGAGCGCGCGGGGCCCGAAATGCGTATCGTCGAGGCGACCAACGGGGTGTTCTTCAGCGGCCAGCGCCTTGCCGAGCGTCTGCCGATCGGCACCGTCGAGACGCTGCAGGGCGCGACTGCGCGCGCGGTCCAGGCGTTCCATCGCCGCTGGTATCGGCCCGAGAACGCGGTGATCGTGATCGCCGGCGATGCCGATCCCGCGCGGCTCGCCGAGCTGGTCGAGAAATACTTCGGCGACTGGACGGTAAGCGGCCGGCGACCACCGGCGCCCGACTTCGGCGATCCGACGGCACCGCGCGGAGCCGACCCGGCCAACCCGGTGGGCGAGACCCGCGTGCTGGTCGAGCCCGGCCAGCCGCGCGTGCTCAGCTTCGCCGTGCTGCGCCCGTGGAACGAGGTCACCGACAACATCGAATACAACCGCGGCCTGCTGATCGACGCGGTGGCAGAGACGATCATCAACCGGCGGCTCGAGACGCGCGCGCGGGAAGGCGGCAGCTTCCTCGGCGCCTCGGTCGGGACCCAGAAGACCAGTCGCTCGGCCGACGGCACTTACGTCGACGTCACGCCGCTGACCGACGACTGGCAGACCGCGCTCGCCGACGTGCGCGCGGTCATCGCCGACGCCGTGGCCAATCCCCCCAGCCAGGCCGAGATCGACCGCGAGCTCGCGGAGTTCGAGCTCGCGTTCGTCAACCAGGTCGAACAGCGCCGCATCCTCGCCGGCTCCAACCTCGCGGACCTCGTGGTCGGCGCGGTCGACATTCGCGAAGCCATCGCAGCTCCGGAGACGATTCTCGACGTGTTCCACGGGATGAAACAGCGCTTCTCGCCCGAGGAAATTCACGCGCACACCAAGGCGATGTTCCAGGGCGCCGTGGTCCGCGCACTGCTGCTCACGCCCGAAGCCGACGACGCCAATCCCGCCGAACTGCGCCAGGCGATGCTCGCGCCGGTGGACGACCGTGCCGGCGTGCGCGCATCGGCCGAGGCGATCGACTTTGCCGACCTGCCTGCGATCGGCGAAGCGCAGACGCCGATGCTGCGGGCCCCGCTCGGGGTGTTCCAGTACGGCGATGTCGAGCAGGTCAACTATGCCAACGGCGTACGCGCACTGGTCTGGCGGACCGAGAACGAGCCCGGCCGGGCGACCGTGCGCGTGCGCTTCGGCGGTGGCCTGCAGAGCTTCACCGACGAGGAGGCGGCCTATATCCGGCTCGGCCAGGCGGCGCTGATGGGTTCGGGCATCGGTCCGCTCGGCCAGAACGAGCTCGACCGGGTGACGACCGGGCGCAAGCTCGGCCTGACCTTCCGCATCGAGGAAGGCACTTTCGTGTTCGAGGGCCTGACCCGAGCCGACGACGTCGCCGACCAGATCTATCTGTTCGCCGCCAAGCTCGGGCTGCCGCGGTGGGACGCGGCGCCGGTCGAGCGCGCCAAGGCGGCGCTGCTGCTGGCCTACGACAGCTATGGCAGCGACCCCAACGGGGTGATGAGCCGCGACCTCGACTGGCTGCTGCGCGACCGCGACCCACGCTTCGCCACTCCGACGCCCGAGGCGCTACGCCAGGCGACGCCCGAGGGCTTCAAGCAGGTCTGGTCGAGGCTGCTGGCGCAGGGCCCGATCGAGGTCGACGTGTTCGGCGACATCGATCGCGAGAGCGCGGTCGAGGCGCTCTCGCGCACGTTCGGCGCGCTGCCCGCGCGCGAGCCTGCGCCGGCCGAGCTGCTGGCGCGTCGCAGCTCGTTCCCCGCCGCGAACGACACCCCGGTGGTGCTGACCCACCGCGGCGAGCCCGACCAGGCCGCTGCGGTGATCGCCTGGCCGGCTGGCGGGGGCTCGGCCGGCCTGCCGCAGAGCCGCAAGCTCGACCTGCTGGCGCAGATATTCTCCAACCGCCTGCTCGACGCGATGCGCGA
>DATDLP010000238.1:0-6275 GCA_036519255.1 Croceibacterium sp. | reverse complement strand
GCCTCCTGTAGCGGGCAGTTTCAGCTCCCGTTGGTGACGAGATCGACCTCGGTGTTCCCCGAGGGCATCCGCCGGGCGTAGATGACGTAGGACGCTCGGCCCTTCACCCCACCGAGCACGTCGTCGCCGTCCTGCAGCACGCGCTGCGCCGAGAACCCGGCGGCGCGCGCGCGGCTGAAATAGAAATCCATCACCTCGCCGAGCGGCACCGGGGTGACGAAGTTGACCACGCGCAGCGCGCAGCCCGAGGTGTCGGTGCCCGCGGCCTCCTGCACCGAGCCGCGCGGATAGACCGGGAACGCGGCGGGGAGCTGCGCCGCCCAGCGCATCGTGTACTGCGCGCGGGCCGCGCAGTCGCTGTTGCCGCCCGGCGCCGCAGCCGCGCGCGCAGCTGCGGTGAGCGTGGCGTCCGCGGGCAGCGCGCCCGCGACCTCCTGCGCATCGGGCGCCTTGCGCAACTTGCCAGGGCCGCCGACCAGCCGCAGCGCCTCGGTGCGCGCGGCGGCGATCGCCTCGGCGCCGCTTTCGACGGTCGGCACCGAGCCGTCCTGCGAAGGAATGAACGCCGCGCTGTCGGCGCGGTTCTGCTGCGCGAGGTCGGGATCGGTGGTGATCTGGTCGTTGAGCGCGCCGCTCAAAGCCGGGTCGTCCTCGGCGACCGGCTCGGTCTGCTCCTCGCCCCAGCCACAGCCGGCGAGCAGCAGCACCGGCGCGGAGACCGCGAGGAGCGAGCGGGTGCGGACGGATCGGCGCATCGCGACGTCATAGCAGAGCGCCGCCTAAAAAGGGATTGCACGCGAGGCGAATTCGCCGGCCGGCCAATTTACAAGGCGCCCGCACGGTTGATCCGCACGGGCGCCTTGGCGCAGCCCCTCATGAACACGACCCGAAGGGCCGCGCATCCGGCCGAGGCTCAACAGGGGAGAACCTCGGCCGTATTTCGCTCAGCGGCAGCTCGAGCCGCCCTGCGCGACCTCCTTGCCAAGCAGCGCGCCGGCCGCGCCGCCGAGGATCGTGCCGAGCGTCCGGTCATGCCCGCCGTCGACCTCGCGGCCGAGCAGCGCGCCGACCGCACCGCCGATGATCAGGCCGGTCGTGCCGTCCTTCTTCTGGCAATGGTACTGGCCGTTGTTCCCCCGCCACACGCGCGTGTCGCGGTAGACCGGCTCGCCGTAGGCGTACTGGTTGACGTATCGCCGGTCGTAGTCACGGCCGCGGTGGCTGCGCTTGCTGCGATGGCGCTCCCAGGTATCGGACTGCGCGGCGGTCGTGCGCTCACCAGGGATGCCCAGGTCCGCCGCAGCAGCCGGAACGGCCGACAGCGCGAGACCCGAGGCGGCAAGGGCGAGGGAGAGGTTGGTGGTAAAGTTTTTCATTTCATTGCGACTCCTTCAAACCCTGTTGAGTTCAGCTTTAGGCGGCGATTCCTGAACGCTCCGCAACCTGCTTGTCAGAAAAGCATCTTCTTCTGAAACCTTGCCCGGAATGCCCGCCGCTCGTAACGCCGCGCCGGTGAACCGGTCCCCCAACAGTCTTTCGAGCGGCCTGCCCTACGCGCTCGGCGCGCACGTGGTGTGGGGCTCGATGCCGCTCTACCTGCTGCTCGTGCAGAGCGTGCCGCCGCTCGAGTTCGTCGCCTGGCGGCTGGTGTTCACGCTGCCGCTGTGCCTCGCGTTCGTCGCCGCCACCCGCAGCTGGGGAGAGCTGGCGGCGGTGCTGCGCAACCGCCGCGCGGTGCTGACGCTGCTGGCGAGCGCAGCGACCGTGGCGGTCAACTGGTGGCTCTACGTGTGGGCGATCCACAACGGCCACGTCTACGCGGCGAGCTTGGGCTACTACATCCTGCCGCTGATGATGATGATGCTCGGGCTCGTGGTGCTCGGCGAGAAGCTGAGCCGGAGGCAATGGGCGGCGGTCATGCTGGCCGGGCTCGGGGTCGGCGCCCTGGCCATCGGCGCGCTGATGACGATGTGGCTCAGCGTGTCGATGGCGGTGACGTTCGGGGTCTACGGCCTGCTGCGCAAGACGGTGGTGGCCGGCCCGCTCGCCGGGCTGACGGTCGAATCGATGATCCTCATGCCGGTCGCGATGGGAATCGTCGGCTGGTATTGGACCACGCCCGAAGGGCCGGCGCTCGCGCAAGGCTGGGGTACCGCGCTGGCCGTGGCGTGGAGCGGGCCGATGACCGCGATCCCGCTGATGATGTTCGCCACCGCGGCGCGGCGCATGCCCTACACCGTGATCGGCTTCCTGCAGTTCAGCTCGCCGACGATCGTGTTCCTGCTCGGGCTGTTCGTGTTCGGTGAAGAGCTGCGGCCGGCGCAGCTGGCCTGCTACGTGCTGATCTGGGCTGCGGCGGCGCTGTTCACGTGGGAGTTGCTGCGCGGGCGCAAGGCCGAGGAGCCGGTGCCGGCGTAGGCCAAGGTCACCCGTCCCAGCCCGCCTGCCCAACTCCGTTCGTCCCGAGCCCTTCGGCGGGCTCAGGATGAACTGCCGACCTTCAGTCGTCAGTCGAGGGATCGGGCCGAGCGAAGCCGAGGCCCTGCGCCAACCCGCAACTTCTCGGCTGCGCTCGAAGTCCTCCCTCGACTTCGCTCGGGACGAACGGGGTGGTTTTAGGAGGGGTCGGGGACCAGGAAACGCCAGCCGAGCGTCTCGCCGGCGTGGAACGGCACCACCCCCGCAATCTCCGCCGGAACTTCCACCGGCGCCCGCTCGAGCGTCACCGTGCCTTCGTTGAGCGGCAAACCATAGAACCGCGGCCCGTGCTCGCTGGCGAAGCCCTCGAACCGGTCGAGCGCCTGCTCCTCGTCGAACACCGCGAGATAGCTTTCGAGCGCGAACGGAGCGTTGAAGATGCCGGCGCAGCCGCAGGCGGTTTCCTTGGCCTCGCGCAAGTGCGGCGCAGTGTCGGTGCCGAGGAAGAACTTCGCGTTGCCGGAAGTCGCCGCCCGGCGCAGCGCGAGGCGGTGTTTCTCGCGCTTGGCCACCGGCAGGCAATAGGCGTGCGGGCGAATGCCGCCGACGAGCATCGCGTTGCGGTTGATGTGCAGGTGCTGCGGGGTGATCGTGGCCGCGACGGTGGACCCGGCGCTCTCGACGAAGGCGACCGCTTCCTCGGTGGTGGCGTGCTCGAACACAACCCTGAGGCCGGGCAGCTCGCGCAGCAGCGGGGTCAGGACGCGGTCGATGAACACCGCCTCGCGGTCGAACACGTCGACCGCCGGGTCGGTCACCTCGCCGTGGACGCAGAACACCATGCCGATGTCCTGCATCCGCTCGAGCACGCGGCGGATGTTGGCCAGGTCGGTGACGCCGCTCGCGGAGTTGGTGGTAGCACCGGCAGGGTAGAGCTTGGCGGCGGTAAACACGCCGTCGGCGAATCCGGCCGCGAGATCGTCGGGATCGGTCGCATCGGTCAGATAGCAGGTCATCAGCGGCGTGAAGTCCGCGCCCTCGGGCAACGCCGCGAGGATGCGTTCGCGATAGGCCACCGCATCCGCGGCGCGGGTCACCGGCGGGGTCAAGTTGGGCATCACGATCGCCCGCGCGAACTGGCGCGCGGTGTACGGGACGATCGCCTGCAGCATCGCGCCGTCGCGCAAGTGGACGTGCCAGTCGTCGGGGCGGCGGATCGTCAGCGTCTCGCTCATGCGCGCGGCCATGGCACAGCGGCTTGACTATCGCCAGAGCCGGCCCAACTAGCCGTCCATGGCCCACGAACGCCTGTTCTCGCGCGCGGTGGTGCGTGTCGCACCCGCTGCCGAGGGGGAGGACGCTGCGCAGTTTCTGCAAGGCCTGGTCACCAACGACGTGACGGGCGCGCTCCCGGTCTATGCCGGCCTGCTGACTGCGCAGGGCAAGTTGCTGTTCGACTTCCTCGTGTGGCCGGGCGGCGGCGGATCGGTGCTGCTCGATTGCGAGGCCGATGCGGTGGCGGAACTGGTCAAGCGGCTGTCGCTCTACCGGTTGCGGCGCAAGCTTTCGATCGCGGTCGACCCGGCGCTCGGGGTTTTCTGGCAGGCGGAACTTGGTGATGGGGGCGCGCCCGATCCGCGACTGGCCGATCTCGGGCAACGCTGGGTGGCGGCCGTCTCGGACGAGGACCAGCCGGTCGACGAGGTGTATCTGCGGCACCGGCTCGCGCTCGGCGTGCCCGAGGGTCGTGCCGAGCTCGGCGACGTGCTGTGGCTCGAGGGCAACGCGGCCGAGCTTAACGGGGTGTCGTTCTCCAAGGGCTGCTATGTCGGGCAGGAGAACACCGCGCGGATGAACTGGCGGCAGAAGGTCAACCGGCGCGTGCTGGTGGTGCCGCTTTCGCGATCGGACGAGAAGCGGCGCAAGGCGGCGTACCCCGAGCTGGGGCTGGCGGTGGATCACTTGCGGGTCGAGGATGTCGATCCGGCGCTGGTGCCCGGGTGGCTGGACCTGGACCTGCCCTCATCCACCTCCGACTAGGCAGCCCTTCGACGAGCTCAGGACTGCCAAGTCTCCATAGCGAAGGTTAGGTCCGTCCGGACCTTACCGGAGCTTGGATGAGGGTGGGCCCTCCTTCAGATCGCCCACTTGCAGCATCGTAGCGGTCAGCATCGCGTCGGCCCGCTCGCGCGCGGTCTCGCGGCGGACGCCGAGCGAGGCGGCGAGCCGTTCGCCGATCATTGCATCGCCGAGCGCCATGAGCATCAGCACGAGCGTTTCCTCGTGCATCGTCCGCGCGGCGCCTTGGGCGGTTTCCTGCGGATGCAGCTCGTCGACCAGCCGGTGGGTCGCCTCGATGATCGGGTCGAGCGCGTGCTCGTTGCCGGTCAGCAGCATCCAGCCGACCAGCGCCGCCCCGCCCTCGCGGTCGAACGCGTCGAACGTGAGGTCGACCACCTCGCGCGGCGAGCCGATGCCGGCGCGCGTGGCGCGCACCGCCTCGCCGATCGTCTCGCACACGGTCGCCGCGAGATGCGCCGCGAGCGCCTCCTGCAGCCCGGCGGCCGAGCCGAAATGATGCAGCAGGTTGGCGTGAGTGCGGCCGATGCGTGCGGCAACGGCCTTCAGCGTCACGCCTTGCGGGCCGCTTTCGATCAGCAGCACCCGCGCTGCCTCCACCGCCGCACGACGGCTTTCTTGCGACGGCAAGCGCTTCCTAATTGACATATCTGTAAGTTAAATCCAGTTTGCGGGCGATGAATGCCCAGAACCCCATCCACCTAGGCCCGACCTCGCCCGTCGGCAACGGGCAGATCGTCGTGCGCGACCGGCGTTTCGGCCGGGGACAGGCGCAGGCGCGCTGGTGGCTCGACGGCGATCCGGTCGCGACCGCGTGGTTCAACGCGCTGTCGGCGACCTTTCCGCGCGGCGAGACGCTGTTCGTCGATGCGGTGAAGGCGTTTCGCGAAGGCGCCCCGCCTGCACTGGCCGAGGAGATCCGCGGGTTCATCCGGCAGGAGATCAACCACACGCGCGAACACCTTGCGTTCAACCGTGCCGCGGTCGACGCCGGCTACGATCTCACCGCGATCGACGCGCGGGTCGAGCGGCTGATCGGCGACGTGTATGCGCGGCCCAAGCCGGTTTGGCTCGCGGTGACGATCGCGCTCGAGCACTTCACCGCGATGTTCGCGCACGAGTTCCTCAAGCATCCCGAGCACTTCGTCGGCGCCGCGAGCGAGCAGGCCGAGCTGTGGCGCTGGCACGCGGTCGAGGAGATCGAGCACAAGGGCGTCGCCTACGACACCTGGCTCCACGCCACCCGCGGCTGGAGCCGGTGGAAGCGGTGGAAGGTCAAGAGCCTGCTGATGCTGGTGATCACGCGCCGCTTCATCCACAACCGGTTCGTCGACGCGAGCGACCTTCTGGCGCAGGACGGGATCACAGGCTCGCGCGCGAAGGCGCGGCTGGTGTGGTACCTGGTCGGCCGGCCGGGCATCCTGCGCCGCGTGTTCCCGGCGTGGTGCGCCTACTTCCTGCCGGGCTTCCATCCGTGGAACCACGACGACCGGGCGCTGATCGGCAAGTACGACAGCGATTACGCGGCAGCGATCTTGCCGGCCGGGGCCTAGCCGCTATGGACGGGGCGTGGACCTGCCGGACGACATCTTCACCGAGCCCGAGGACGTCGACCTCCAGACCGTGCGCAACCTCGGGCCGCTGCGGCGGCTGGCGGGGACCTGGGAGGGGACCCGCGGCGTCGACGTCAATCCCAAGGCCGAGGGCCCCGAGACGCGCGAGTACTTCGAGCGCATCGTCATGCAGCCGATCGATCCGCAGGCCAACGGCCCGCAGCT
>DATDLP010000237.1:0-15687 GCA_036519255.1 Croceibacterium sp. | reverse complement strand
CCGGAGCCGCGCAGGCGCGCGAGCTCGGCGAGGAAGAGCAGCTCCTCGCGCTTCGCACCGCTCGCCGCGGAAGTGGCCCAAGCCCCTGTCACAAAAGGAAAACTCTCGATGTAACGACCCTGTAACCCCAGCGATTACCGTAATTAACTTGGTTTGGCGAGCGGCGCCGGGTTGAACGATCCTACCTCTGGTGACTTTGGCGGGTCGCCAATCTTCTCAGGGCTCGCCCGGCCACCCGGGCGAGCCCGATTTTTACCAGCGGAGACCCCCATGCGTACCGACCGTCGTGCCTTTCGCGTTGCCTCTTGCGGGGCCACCGCGCTCGCGCTGATCGCGGCCCTTCCCGCCGCGGCGCAGGAGACCGAAGCCACGGCGGACGAAGCGAAGGAGGACGCCAGCGCGGCCGACGCGGGGGACACCGACGCGTCGGATCCGATCTACGTCTACGGGCGCGGCGAGAAGCGCATCGGCGAGGCCGCCGCGGCGAGCGAAGGCGGGGTCGCGGGCGCCGACCTCGAAGTCCGCCCGCTGCTGCGCCCGGGCGAGATCCTCGAGGCGACGCCGGGGCTGATCGCCACGCAGCATTCGGGCGGCGGCAAGGCCAACCAGTTCTTCCTGCGCGGGTTCAACCTCGACCACGGGACCGACTACGCGGTGTACATCGACGACATGCCGATGAACTTCCGCACCCACGGGCACGGCCAGGGCTACCTCGACGTGCAGGGCATGATCCCCGAGACCGTGCAGCGGGTCGATTACCGCAAGGGGCCGTACCGCGCCGACACCGGCGACTTCAGCTTCGTCGGCTCGAGCTTCATCACCACGCACGACCGGCTCGAGCCGTTCGCGCTCGCCGAAATCGGCGAATACGACTACTACCGCTTCGTGGTCGGCGGCTCGGCGAAGGTCGGCGGCGGCGACCTGCTCGGCGTGGTGCAGGCCAAGTTCAACAACGGCCCGTGGGAGCTGCCCGAGGACTTCGAGGCCTATTCGGGCCTGATCAAGTACTCGGTCCCGCTCGGCGACGGCGAGCTGCAGGCCTCGCTCAACTTCTACGACGCGACCTGGGCACCGACCGAGCAGATTCCCGAGCGCGCGATCGGCACCCCGCTGTGCGAGGATGCCTACTGCACGCTCGACGCTACCCAGATCGGGAGCACCGAGCGCCAGATCCTGACGCTGGGCTACCAGTCCGATGCGTGGCGGGTGACCGGCTACCTGCAGCACTACGACTGGAGCCTGATCTCGAACTTCACCTTCCTGCTCGACGATCCGGTCAACGGCGACCAGCTGCGCCAGTACGACGAGCGCTGGACTTACGGCGGGCGGATCGAGCGGACGTTCGAGCTCAGCGACGGCTTCAGCCTGCGCGTGGGCAGCGAGGCGCGGGTCGACGACATCGGCCCGGTCGGGCTCGACGAGACGATCGACGCGGTCAAGGAGTTCACCGTCGGCGCGTTCGACGTCAACGAATCGAGCATCGGGCTCTACGCCGAGGCGATCTGGCGGCCGGTCGAGCGGCTGATGGTGATCGGCGGGCTGCGCGGCGACTGGTACCGCTTCGAGACCAAGGCGCTCGAAGGCGCGGACAGCTGGAGCGGCGTCGCCAAGGATGACGGACTGTTTCCCAAGATCGGCGTCAACTACGAAGTGGCCGACGGGATCGCGCTTTACGGCAACTGGGGCGAAGGGTTCCACTCGAACGACGCGCGCGGCGTGACCAGCCCGGTCGATCCGGCACCGGGCGTGGTCCAGGGCACGTTCGAGGAGATCGGCGCCCGGCTCGAGCGCGGCGGGCTGATTCTCACGGCGGTCTACTGGTGGAGCCAGATCGACAGCGAGCTGATCTACGTCGGCGACGCGGGCGCGGTCGAGCCGAACGATCCGAGCAAGCGCCACGGGTACGAGCTGACCGGGTTCTGGCATCCGAACGACTGGCTGGCGTTCGACGCGGTGTGGACCAACTCGAGCGCGCACTACGTGGGGCTGCCCGAAGGCGAGGACTTCGTCCCCGGCGCGCTCGAGACCGCCGGCGAGTTCGGAGCATCGGCGATCTTCCCCGAGTTCAACCTGGCCGGCCGGCTGCGCTACCTCGGGCCGCACCCGCTGATCGAGGACAACTCGGTGCGCGGCGAATCGACGCTGCTGGTCAACCTGCGCGCCGCGTGGACCCCGAGCAGCCTCGGCGGGTTCGAGGTCTACGGCGAGCTGCTCAACGCGTTCGACAGCAAGCGGCACGACATCGACTACTTCTACGAGACCCGCCTGCCCGGCGAGGCTGCGGGGGTCGAGGGACGCAACAGCCGCATCGTCGAGCCGCGGCAGTTCCGCGTGGGGGTGAAGAAGAAGTTCTGAGCGCTTCACCGCCGCTCCGTCAAGGTCGCTTGACATAGCGGAAATTTCTGTCTAGCTTCCTTGACATCATAGCAAGGGAGCTTGACCAATGACCGGATATCGCAACGCGCTGTGCTGGGCCGGCGCCATCCTGGGAGTGGCGCTGGCGGGGATGTTCGAGGTGATCGACAGGGCCTCGATGACCACGCTGCTGATCGCGCTGCCGGTGGTCGCGTGGATGGCGCTGCGCGGGCGCCTGTACTGCCCGCTGGGCCGGGGCGCCTGAGCGATGGCGCCGACCCCGTGGACTCCGGTCCGGCGGCGTTACCTGGTGCGCACGCTGGCGGCGACGATGGTCTACGTCGCGGGCGTGGTCGGCGCGCGGTACCTGATCTCGACCGTTGGCGTGTCGCAACCTGTGGCGGTGGCGGTGGCGCTGGTCCCGGGGCTGGCGATGGCGGCGATGTTCATCAACACGATCAGCATGATCGGCGCGACCAAGGACGAGTTCATGCGCATGCTGGCGGTGCGCCAGCAGCTGATCGCGGCCGGGATCGCGCTGGCCGGCGCCAGCGTGTGGGGCTCGCTCGAGATGTTCGGCCTCGCGCCGCATGTCGACGCGTTCTATATCGTGGTGCTGTGGGCGGTCGGGCTGTTCGCCGGCCAGCTGGCCAACCGCGTGACCCACGGGGTGTGGGGACAATGCCCGTGACCGGCGCCAGCCCACCCTTTCGGGCGCCGCGCTCGTGGTTGTGGACGATCGCGTTCGTCGCCGCGATGGCGGCGATGGTGCTCGACGCGCGGCTCGGGCTGCTGGCGAGCCCGTGGCATTCGCTGCTCAAGGTGCTGGTGCTGGTTCTCGGCATCCCGCTGATGGTGTCCGTCCACCGCCAGTCGGAGGAGGAAGGGCCGGTGAGCCCCGCGCTGACGGCCTACAACCTGCGCATGGGGGCTGCGTTTGCCGCATGCATCATGATCCTCTCGATCGCGCCCGGCGTGGCGCAGCGGCTTCCGCCCGGGTCGGCGGCGCTGTGGCTGCTGGCGCTGGCCGCGGCGGCCCCGCTGTGCTGGGGGATCTGGGTCACGGTGCGCTACCTGGCGCAGGAAAGCGACGAGTACTTGCGCCACCTGACCGTGATGAGCACGCTGGCCGGGCTCGCCGTGGTGCTGGTGGCAACGACGCTGTGGGGCTTTCTCGACGACCTGGGGATGGTGCCCGAGGCCTGGGCCTGGTGGCCGCTGCCGGTGTTCGCCGTGGGGATGACCGTGGCCCGCGCCTGGCTCAAGGCGCGCAGCCGATGACGTGCAAGCCGGGCCGGCGTCTGGGGACAAGGCCTGCCACCGCCGGCCGGCCGCTTGCGTGGCGGAACGGCTTGCTGCGACAAGGGAGAGGCTGAGCGATGGACGAGACCTGCACCGAAACGCCCAAAGTCTGGGGGCTCACCTACTGGGGCTGGGCGGCGGTGTTCATCGTCGCGATGATCGGCGCGAGCTTCGCCAGCCGCTCCGGCCTGGTTCCCGCGGGGGCCGCGATCTGGGTGCAGCTCGCGCCGCTGGTGCTGGTCGCGCCGATGGCGCACGCCCAGCTCGGGCTGTTCCGCAAGCACGGCGTCTCGAGCCCGGCGCTGACGCGGCACAACCGCGCCATGCTCCTCACCCTCGGGGCGTTCGTCGTCTGCATGTGCCTGGCGGTGTACCTCAGCCGGGCGTACCGGCCGACCGGCCTGGCTGCGTTTGCGCTCGCGCTGCTGGCGATCGCGCCGGTCGGCGGAATCGTCTGGTCGGCGGCGCGCTACCTGCGCGAGGAGACCGACGAGTTCCTGCGCCACAGGGCGGTCAACGCGTTGCTGGTCAGCCTGGCCTTCGTCCTGATCGTGGGCTCGCTGTGGGGCTCGCTGCAGATGTTCGGTCTGGCCGCGCCGTCGCTGAACCTGTGGGTGCTGCCTGCGTGGGGGTTCGGGTTCGGCCTCGGCAACCTGTGGTGGTGGACCCGCGACCGGTGAAGAATCGCCTGCGCGTGCTGCGTGCCGAGCGCGAGTGGAGCCAGCAGCAGCTGGCCGAGGCGCTCGAGGTCTCGCGCCAGAGCGTCAACGCGATCGAGACCGGCAAGTACGACCCCTCGCTGCCGCTCGCGTTCCGCATCGCCGACGTGTTCGGGCTGCCGATTGAGCAGATCTTCCTGCGCGACTGAGGCGCTTTCCGCGCGCAATGGCCTGTGGCCGGGTCGGACTGGCGCGAAAACGGGATACTGGAGCGCGAATCCGCGGAACCTGCCGCGCTGCGCGCGGTTCATCCGGGTGAAAGCATTCACGCCGCGGCGCAACACGGGTTGGGTAGTTAAAGGGAACGCCGGCAAGGACTTGCCGTTGATCGGGCGAAAGCCCTTGCCTTTTCGCCCCAGGCATGTTGCACTGCAACATTCGGTTCGCAACCGCCGCATGCGGGGAGAGCACGCGGCGCACGCAAACGGAGCACGCATGACCGTCCACGACCCGGTTCTCGAAAAACCCCGCGTTCCCGCCACCACCGGGGCCGACGTCCAGTCGATCTTCAAGTTCCGCGGCGCCGCTCCGGACTTGCGCCGCATCGCGCTGGTCGGGACATATGCCCCGCGCAAGTGCGGCATTGCCAGCTTCGGCAACGACATCGTCGAGAAGCTGGCCGAATTCCACCCCACCATCGAGGTCGACGTCTACGCGCTCGACGATCGCGCCGCGCCGATTTCCTACCAGGGTGTGGCCGGCACGATCGCCTTCGACGACCCCGAGGCCTACCTCGCAGCGGCGCGGCGGATCAACGAGAGCGGGGTCGACGCGGTCTGGCTGCAGCACGAGTACGGGATCTTCGGCGGCCCCGACGGCGAGATGGTGTGCGACTTCGTCGACCGGCTCGCGGCGCCGGTGATCCTGACCCCGCACACCGTGCTGACCAACCCCGGCGAGCGCCAGCGCGCGATCCTCGATCACCTCGTCGCGCGCGCCAGCCGGATCATGACCATGAGCCGGCATTCGTGCCGGCTGCTGGCCGAGAAACACCATGCGCCGCGCGAGCTGCTGCAGATCATCCCCCACGGCGCGCCGGACCGGCCGTTCGGACGCGCCGGGGAGTTCAAGCAACGCATGGGCCTGGCCGGCAAGAACGTGCTGATGACGTTCGGCCTGCTCGGCCCCGGAAAGGGGCTCGAGCGGGTGATCGAGGCGATGCCGGAAATCGTCGCCCGGCACCCCGAGACTGTTTACCGGATCGTCGGCGCGACCCATCCCAACCTCGTCGCGCGCGAGGGCGAGGCTTATCGCGAGAGGCTGCAGGCCTGCGCCGAGAAGCTCGGCGTCGCCGACCACATCCTGTGGGACAACCGCTTTCTCGACACCGACGAGTTGCTCGACCAGCTCGAGGCGTGCGACATCTACGTGACACCGTACTTCAACCTGCAGCAGTCGACCTCGGGCACGCTGAGCTACGCGGTCGCGCTGGGCAAGGCGGTGGTTTCCACGCCCTACCTCCACGCGACCGAGCTGCTCGCCGGCGACGCGGGCAGGCTGATCGAGCCCGACAGCGCGCCGGCGATCGCCGAGGCAGTCGTCGCGCTGCTCGACGACCGCGAGGCCCTGCTCGCGCTGCAGCGCCGCGCCTATGCCAAGGGCCGGCAGACGATCTGGCCGCGCTTCGCCGACGGGGCTGCGGCGCTGATCGAAGCGGCCGTCGCACCGCCTGCCCGCTCCGCACCGCTGACCGCCACCCCCGGCCTGACCGCGGTGTTCGCGATGAGCGACGGCACGGGCATGCTGCAGCACTCGATCGGCATGGTACCCGACCGGCGCCACGGCTATTGCCTCGACGACAACGCCCGGGCGCTGATGCTGATGAACGTCGCCGCCGGGTTGCCGGCGCCGGAACGCGGCAACTGGAGCCTGACTTACGCCTCGTTCGTCCAGCATGCCTGGAACGACGAGCGCCGGGTGTTCCGCAACTTCATGAGCTACGGGCGCGAGTGGCTCGAGGACGAGGGTTCCGAGGATTCGAACGGCCGCGCGATGTGGGCGCTCGGCCATACGGTCGAGAAGGCGCCCGACGCCGAGCTCGGGGCCTGGGCGTGGCGCTGGTATCAGGAAGTGCTGCCGCACTGCTCGGCGATGGCCTCGCCACGCACGATTGCGTTCACCATGCTCGGCGCGGCGTCGGTTTTGCGCGTGAGCCCCGGACACAAGCCTTCGCACGATGTTTTGGCCAACGGCGCCGACGTGCTGTTCCGCCTGCTCGGCGGTGCGCGGCGGCCCGACTGGGCGTGGTTCGAGGCGGTGCTCGGCTACGACACCCCGCGGCTGAGCCAGGCGCTGATCGAGGCGGGCATGGTGCTGTCGCGCGACGACTACGTCAATGCCGGGCTCGAGACGCTCGAGTGGATCGCAGCGCAGCAGACCGCGGCGAGCGGCCAGTTCCGCCCGATCGGCTGCGGCAGCTTCGGCAAGACGCACAACCACTATCCGTTCGACCAGCAGCCGCTCGAGGCGCAGGCTGCGATCGAAGCCGCGCTGACCGCGTGGACCGCCACGGCCGATCCGCGCTGGTTCGCGCATGCAAAGGCCGCGTGGGAGTGGTTCTTCGGCGCCAACGACCGTGGCGCGGTGCTTGGCGATCTTGCCAGCGGCCGCTGCCGCGACGGGCTCACTCCGCGCGGCGCCAACGCGAATTGCGGCGCCGAATCCATTCTCGCCTTTCAACTCTCCCACTATTCCATGCTAGCGCTCGCCCGCGCCCAGCAGGGCGAATCGGTGGGAGAGGAACGTGGGGGCCGAGGGCGCCTGGCATAGCGAGAGTCCGCTGAAAATCCTCGACGAACGCCTGCATGCCGACCCTTCGCGGGTGGTGCTGCGGCCGTTCCATCTCGGCTGGCAGGCGAAGAATGCACCCGGCGGGCGCGCGCTCAAGCTGGTGCACGACGTCGCGGCGCTGAGCGAGGAGCAGGTCGACGCCGAGTACGAGCGCGTGCGCGGCGACTTCGCCGGGCGGCACTGGCAGACCGAGAACATGTTCGACGACCGGTTCGAGGAAGTCGAGGAAACCGCCGGCATCGACTGCAGCGGATTCTCGCGCACGCGCAAGCGGCTGATCGGCGCGTTCTTCTGCCACGAGTATACTTATGCCGCGGCGGCGCTGATGAACCCGTCGATCGTGCCGCATCCCGATCAGAGCGGCATCTCGGGCGGCGCGGTGCGCTTCGTCATGAGCCTGCGCGCGGTCGGCGAGGGGCACATCAGCTCGATTGCGTTCCGCGAGGGCATCGCCAACGCCGACGGCAGCTTCGCGCTGTGGCCACAGGGTCCGCTCGCCACCTCGGTCGATCTCGACGACGCGAGTCTCAGCGACAGCGACGCCGGGGTGATCGTCCACCGCCACCCCGATTCGAGCCTGAGCAACACCGTGATCTTCCCGATCACCGAGCAGCAGCGCGGCGGGCTCGAGGACTTGCGGCTGGTGCGGTTCGACCACGGCGGCGGCGACCACGAATGGATCGGCACCTACACCGCGTATTCGGGCAGCTCGATCCGTTCCGAGCTGCTGCGCACGGTCGATTTCCGCCGCTTCCTGCTCGAGCCGATCGAAGGCCGCGCGGGGCGCAACAAGGGTATGGCGCTGTTCCCGCAGAAGGTCGGCGGCAAGTACGCGATGGTCAGCCGGCAGGACGGCAAGAACCTGTTCCTGCTCAGGTCGGAGCGGCTCGACCGCTGGAACTCCGAAGGCACGCTGCTGATGGAGCCGAAGTACCCGTGGGAGTTCATCCAGATCGGCAACTGCGGCAGCCCGGTGCTGACCGATGCCGGGTGGCTGCTGTTCACCCACGGCGTGGGGGCGATGCGCAAGTACTCGCTCGGCGCGGCGCTGCTCGACCGCGACAACCCGGCCAAGGTGATCGGGCGCACGGCCGAGCCGGTGCTGACCGCGGTCGATGCCGACCGTTCGGGCTACGTGCCCAACGTGGTCTATACTTGCGGAGTACTGCCAGTGGGAGACCGGCTGCTGGTGCCGTACGGCATATCCGACAGCGCGGTGGGCTTCGCCACGGTGGAAGTGAAGGCACTGCTGGACCTGATGGTGTGATCGGGCGTTAGGCGGTCATGCTGCTCGAGACCAAGACCGTCGAGAAACCGTGGGGCAAGGACCTGCTGCCCGCGCCATTCGAAACGCCGGCCGGCAAGCGCATCGGCGAAATCTGGTTCGTGCCGCCGGCCGACCTGCCGCAACTGCTGGTGAAGTACCTGTTCACCAGCGAGAAGCTCTCGGTCCAGGTGCATCCGTCGGACACGCAGACGCTTGCGGCGGGCCTCGGTCGGCAGGGCAAGGAAGAATGCTGGCTGGTGATCGACGCCGAGCCCGGCGCCACGCTCGGGATCGGGTTCAAGCAGGAGATCGACGCGGAGACGATGCGCCGCGCTGCGCTCGACGGGTCGATCGAGGACATGCTGGTGTGGCATCCGGTCAAGGCGGGCGACTTCTTCTACATCCCTGCCAACACCGTGCACGCGATCGGCGGCGGCTGCTCGATCATCGAGATCCAGCAAAACTCGGACATCACCTACCGCCTCTACGACTACGGCCGGCCGCGCGAGCTGCATCTCGAGGAGAGCATCGCGGTGGCGAAAGGCGAGCTGTACGGCGCCGGCTTGGGGCGGCATGTCCCGCCGGGCGACGAGACGCTGGTCGAGGGGCCGTACTTCCTGCTCGACCAGGTCGACGGCTTGCCGAGCACCGAGCAGGCCGCGCGCTACCGCGGGTGCCTGCTGGTGGTGCCGCGCACCGGCCGGTTCTGCGTCGAGGACGAGCCGGTGCTGCCGGGGCAATGCGCGCTCGCGCATTCGCTCGACGACGTGGTGTTCGACCCGCAGGGGAGCTGCCTGATCGCGCAGCCTTGCGGAGGAGCGCGTCAGGAAGCGTAGATCGCCGCGGCTCCGATCACCGTCAGGAAAAGGCCCAGAAATAGCCCGAGCCAGCACTGGAGCATGCCCCAGCCTCGCGGCAACGGCTCCGGTTGCTCGCCGGTTGCCTTGAGCAACCCGATCTCCAGCACGCTGAGGCGATCGTTCCAGGCTTTCCGGCGGATGGCCCAGATCATCCACCAGATCTCGGCAAGACCGAGGCCAAGCAGGATCGCGCCGAGAATCACTGGCCCCGCCACACCGGCGGCCGCTTCTCAAGGAACGCGGCCATGCCCTCGGCCTTGTCCTCGGTCGCGGCAAGCAGGTGGAACAGGCGGCGCTCGAGGCGGATGCCTTCGGTCAGCGGCAGCTCCTGCGCCGCGTCGACCAGCTCCTTGGCGGCCTTGGCAGCCAACGGCGGCATCGCCGCGATCTTCTCCGCTGCCTTGAGCGCCTCATCGAGCAGCTCAGCCGCGGGGACCACGCGCGCCACCAGTCCGGCGCGCTCGGCCTCCTCGGCGCCGATCATCCGGCCGGTAAGGATCAGGTCCATCGCCTTGGCCTTGCCCACCGCGCGCGTCAGCCGCTGGCTGCCGCCCATGCCGGGGACCACGCCGAGCGTGATCTCGGGCTGGCCGAACTTCGCCGTGTCCGCCGCGATGATGAAGTCGGCCATCATCGCCAGCTCGCACCCGCCGCCGAGCGCGAAGCCGTTGACCGCGGCGATCCACGGCTTGCGCGTGCCGCCGACGAGGTGCGTGGTCCAGCGCGCGAACATGTCGCTGGCGTAGAATTCGGCCGCGGGCATCCCGGCCATCTCGCGGATGTCGGCGCCCGCCGCGAACGCCTTCTCGCCCGCGCCGGTGACGACCAGGCAACGCTGCGTCTCGTCGGCCTCGTAGGCGGCAAAGGCGGCGATCAGCTCCTCGAGCACCGCGCTCGACAGCGCGTTGAGCGCTTCGGGACGGTTGAGGGTGACGAGGGTGACGGCGCCTCGCTGCTCGACGAGGATCGTTGCGTATTGGGCCATGCGGCGATGCTACCCGGCGTTGCCGGTGAACGCCATCGACTTGCGCAGCTGCTCCTCGGAAAGCTCGGTCAGGCGGCGGGACGCCGCGTGGCGCCGCTCGGCCTGGCCTTGCGCCCATTTTCGCAGCCATTCGGCCGGGCCGTCGTGGACAGGCCATGCCTTCGCCTGCCGGCCCAGCACTTTGGCCACGCCGGCGGCGAACAGGCGATAGAGCTCGTCGTCGAGCGCGGTCACCGCTTCGGTGCTGCCGGGATCGCCCTGGCGCCCGGCGCGGCCGTAGAGCTGGCGGTCGATCCGCTGGGTCTCGTGGAACGCGGTAAGGATCACATGCAGCCCGCCCGCCGCCTTCGCCTCGGGCGAGAGCTCGATATCGGTGCCGCGCCCGGCCATGTTGGTCGCCACGGTGACCGCACCGACTTGCCCGGCGCCGGCGACGATCTCGGCTTCCTCGCCATCCTGCCGCGCGTTGAGCACGCTGTGCGGAACCCCGCGCGCGGCCAGCGCGGCAGCGACGTTCTCGGAATCGGCCACCGAGCGGGTGCCGACGAGGATCGGACGCTGGCCCTCTTCGGCGCGAACGCGAACGACCGCATCGGCGACCGCCGCCCACTTGTCCGCCTGGTCGCGCAGCAGCGCATGTCCGCGGTGGACGCGCTGGCGGGGGCGATTGGTCGGGACCGGGGTGACGCGCAGCCCGAAGTCGGCCCACAGCTCGCCCGCGACCTCGCGCACGGTGCCGCTCATGCCCGCCAGGCGCCGGTAGTGGCGGAAGAACTGCTGGTAGGTGATCCGCGCAAGCGTGGTGCGCGCGCCGGTCAGCTCGACCTGCTCCTTGACCTCGACCAGCTGATGCAGCCCGCCTTCCCACGAGCGGTCGGCCATGGTGCGGCCGGTGGACTCGTCGACGATCGCCACCTTGCCCTCGACCACCACGTAGTCGCGGTCGCGCAGGAACAGCCGCGTCGCGCTGAGCGCCTGGGTGGCGAGCTGCTCGCGCGCCTGGCGGATGCGCCACATCCGCTGCGGCAGGCCGGCAGCCAGCTCGGCGACCTCGGCGCGGCCGCGCTCGGTCAGCTCGATCGCGCGCTGGTCCTCGACCACGCGGAAGTGCGTCCCTTGCTCGAGCCGCCCGGCAAGCTCGAGCGCCGACAAGTAGAGCCCGTCGTCGTCGGCCGGAATCTCGGCCGAGAGGATCAGCGGCGTGCGCGCCTCGTCGATGAAGATAGAATCGGCCTCGTCGACGATCGCGAAGTGCAGCCCGCGCATCGTCAGCGGCGCGCCGGCGCCGCCGAACAGCTCGGCGACCTTGCGCCGCGCGGCGCCGCGGCTGCGCCCGAGCGCGGCGCGGTCGCGCAAGTAGTCGAACGCGATCTCCTTGTTGGTGCCGTAGACCACGTCGGCGCGATACGCCGCCTGCCGCTCGGGCGGCTCCTTGCCCTCGACGATCAGCCCGGTGGTGAGCCCGAACAACGCGTAGACCGGCGCGAGCTTGGCCAGGTCGCGCTCGGCCAGGTAGTCGTTGACCGTGAACACGTGCGCCGGGACGCCGGACATCGCCGCCGTGATCGCGGGGAGCAATGCGGTGATCGTCTTGCCCTCGCCGGTGGCCATCTCGGCGATCCCGCCGCCGAGCATGACCAGCCCGCCCATCAGCTGGACCGGGAAATGGCGCATGCCGAGCTCGCGCCAGGTCGCCTCGCGGATCAGCGCGAGGCATTCGTCGACCAGCGCCGCATCGCCGAGCCCGTGCCGCATCAGCGGCTCGCGCATCGCCCGGCAGCGCTCGGCGAACGCCTCGCTGCCAAGCCCGGTGAGATCGGGACGGTCGGCGGCAATCGCCTCGACCCGCTCGAGCAGGCGCATCTTGCCGAGCGGCGGATCGACCAGCAGGCGGCCGATCGCCTTGTCGAGCGGCCGGTCCCATTTCGAGGTCTTGGGCGGCGTGCGCTCGGGATAAGGCGCGATTACCGGACGGTGGTCGCTGCGCACCTCGCGCCACACCGCGCGCGCGCGATCCTCGAGCTCGGCGCGGTCAGGCATCGAACTGCGCCAGCATCAACTGCCGCACGCGCCGCGCCGCCTGCCAGCCGAGCGGCTCCCAGTCGAGCGCGAAGCGGACGTGGACGCGCGTGCCGAACGGCACCTGGCGCAGCTCGGCAGGGAGCGCGACGTCGAACAGAAACACCCGGCCGAGCGCGGTCTTTCCTTCGCTGTCGCGCGGATCGAGCGGGATCGGGCCGCCGTTGGCGATGGCGAGCGCCGGGCTCGGCAGCTCGCGGGTGCCGCCGGGCACCGCGCGGACGATCTTGCCGTCGTAGGTACGCCCCGGAATGTTGGCGAGGCGGAACTCGAGTCCGTTCATGTGCTCGCGCACGAGCTGGATATCGTCCTGCACGACCGCGATCCGGGCGATCTCGGCGCGGCGCGGGGTGACGTAGCCGATCAGGTCGCCCTTCTTGACGAAGCGCCCGGGCATGTCCTCGGCCGACGCCGCCAGCACGAAGCGGCCCTCGGCCCTGGCCGGCAGGCGGAGCTCGCCGAGGCGCTGCTGCTGGATGGCCAGCTCGGCCTGGGCTTCCTGCAGCTCGAGCGTGCTGACCTCGCGCAGCACGCGGTCGCCGCGCAGCTCGGCGTCGGCCTGCGCCTGCAGCTCGGTCAGGCGGCCCGACAACCGGTCGACCTCGGTCTCGAGGATCGGGTGGCTCGCCTCGACCAGCAACTGGCCCGGCGCGACCCAGGCGCCTTCGGCGGCGGCGATGCGGTCTATCGTGCCGTCGCTGCCCGCGCGGACGTGCGCTTCCTCGGGCAGCCAGACCACGCCCTGCGTGGTCACGTGGTGCGGCGCGGGGATCGCGAACAGCAGCACCAGCAGCGCGCCCACGCCCGCGAGCGTCAGCCGCACCGCACGCGCACGGTTGCGATGCAGCCCCGGGCTGGCGAGCACGTGCGCACCCATCTTCCACAACGGCAGGCCGATCCCGGTCCACAGCGTCCACAGCGCGATCAGCACCCCGACGACGAAGAAACGATCCGCCACCGCGAGCGCGATGCCGAACAGCATCACCATCCGGGCGACGAAGGCGAGCGGGGCGTAGACGAAGAACCAGCGCTTCTCGCCCGGGGTGCCCTCGAACGGCTTGCCGCCGTATGTGCGGAACACCCAGCAGTCGACAAGGTGCGCCCAGTACTTGTTGGCGCGCGAGCCGAGGTTGGGAATCTCGATCAGGTCGGCGAGGATGTAGTAGCCGTCGAACCGCAGCAGCGGGTTGCCGTTGACCAGCACGGTCGAAATGCCGGCGATCAGCATGACGTTGAACAACGCAGCGCGCGCCACCCCGGGTTCGACCACGGTCCAGGCGAACATCGCCAGCGCGGCGACGAACAGCTCGGCGATCATCCCCGCCGCGCCGACCAGCGCGCGATGCCATTTGCTGCCGAGCCCGCTCGCCGCGGACGCGTCGACGTAGGGCACCGGGAACAGCAGCAGGAACATCACCCCCATCTCGCGCACCTCGCGCCCGCGGACTTTCGCCGCGTAGCCGTGGCCGAGCTCGTGGATCACCTTCACCAGCGGATAGACCAGCGCCATGATGACGAGGTTGTCGGCCGCGAACACCTGGTCGGCGAGGTTGGTGGTCAGCTCGTCCCAGTGGCGCCCGGCGAGCACGAGCGCCGGGATCACCACCGCGAGCCACAGCACCGCGCCGGCCCGCGAGAACAGCGGCGCGACCCACGGCAGGGTGCGCGTGAGGAACCGGTCGGGATCGACCAGCGGCACGCGCAGCGACATCGGGCTCTTGAGGTTCTGCAGCCAGACCTGGCGGCGCTGCTTCTTCTGCCGCACGTAGAGCTCGGCCGGATCGGGCGTGGCGTCGCTCGACAGCAGGTCCGATCCGTGCAGCTGGCCGAGCGCGGTGATCACCTCGTCCTGCGTCGGCGCGTCCTCGCCGAGCTCGTCGACCAGCCGGTCCCACAGCTCCGCGACCGTGTGCGTGCCGTCGAGCCGGCCGACCAGCAGCCAGGCGCCACGCGGGAAGCGGTGGACCTTGCCCGCGGCACCGTCGTCGAGCACGTACCACACCGCGCCGCGATAGCGGTGCCGCCGCACCCGCACGTGGCTGCGCAGCCGCGGCTTGAGATGCGCGACGTTGAACCACGAGGTCGAATGAAACGGGTTGGCCATTCAGGCGGCGCCGGTGCTGCCCGACCGTCCCCGGCCGGCAAAGGCTGGGGTTGGGAGCGCGAGGCTGCGGCCATGCAGCCGCCGCCGGCGTCGCGGCGCCCCCACCCCGGCCCTCCTCCTCGCGCAGGAGGCGGGCGGGAAATGGGTGCCGCGAGCCCCCCTCACGGCAACCACCTCCACAGGAACAGGCTGAGCCAGTCGCGCAGTCCGCGGGTCCAGATCCACAGCTGGCTGCGCCGGTCGACCGCGACCTTGGCGACGCCTTCCATGCCCGGGCGCAGCGCCTGCGGCGCACCCTCGCCGAGCTCGGCCTCGACCCGGAACACGTTGCGCCCGTCCTCGCTCGCGGTGACCGAGGTCAGCCGGGTGACGGTGAACGGAACCGTGCGCCCGGCGAGCCCGGTCGGGGCGAACTCGCCCTCCTGCCCCGGCCTGACCCACGAGATGTCGCTTTCGTCGACCTGCAGCGTGACGCGGAAATCGTCGAGCGGGGCGACCTCGAACAGCACCTCGCCTTCCTCGACCGGCGAGCCGACCAGCTGGCTGACGTCGCCCGAGACCAGAACGCCCGCGATTGGGGCGACGATGTTCACCCGCGCCATCTTGTACTCGATCAGCCGGAGCTCGGCCTCGGCCTGGCGCAGTTGTGCGCCGTAGAGGTTCATCTCGGCGCGCTCGTGCTTGGCCAACGCCTCGCGATAGCGGCGGTCGAGCTGGCGCACTTCGCTGATCGCACGCGCGAAATCGAGCTTGAGGTCGCGGTCGTCGAGCACCGCGAGCACCTCGCCGGCCTTGACCACGTCGCCGGCGCGCGCGTTCGAACGGGCGATGAAGCCCGAGAACGGCACCGCCGCCGCACGCTGCACCCGCCCTTCGAGCGTGGCATCGGCCGACACGCGGAAAAGCGCGATCGGCAGCGCCAGGAACAGCAGCAGCAGGACCGCAGCGATCGCGGCCACCTTGGCGAACGACTTGCGCGGCCCGAACAGCGCCTTGCCGGCATCGATCCCCTTGTGCCGGATGCGGCCGCTGACGAGGCGCTCCTCTCGCCGCTTGAGCTCGATCGTCGGCGCGGCGAGCGCGATCGCGGTCTCGCAGAACAGCACGTCGGGCGGGGCGAACGGCGCGGCCTCGGCGTCGCGCTCGAGCGTGACCACGCCGATCGCGAGGCCGCGATCGATCAGCGGGACCGACAGCAGCGAGCCGTTGCCCGACAGGCTGCTCAA
>DATDLP010000236.1:0-8330 GCA_036519255.1 Croceibacterium sp. | reverse complement strand
AGGGGCTGCGCCGCGACGGATTGATCGAGTTGGCCAACCGGCAACTGCGGATGCTCGATCTCGAGCGGTTGAAACGGCTGGCGATGTTCAATCCGAACTATCTGCATCTCGAAAACGGCGGCGCGTGATCGAACGAAGTATCGGGAGCGGGACCGCCGGCACCGTTCGATACTGGTTGTCGCCGCCGACTTCCCTGGCACCACACCGCGAAAGCTTGCGACAACTCTTCCGTTGCCCAAGCCTTGAGAACAGCGGATAATCCCGCGACCACGATTGGGAGACACGCCATGTTCACTGGGGTTCGCACCCTTGCCCTCGGCGGCCTGCTTGGTGCGCTGCTCGCCGCTCCGCCAGCGCTGGCGCAGTCGGACGAAGAGCCGCTGGCCCGCTTCGAGGATCCGGTGTGCCCCGGCGTGGCCGGCCTCGAGCGCGAGGCGGCGGAGGCGATGGTCGGGCGCATGCGCGAGAACGTCGAGGCGTTCGGGCTGCGCATGGCGCAGAACGGCGATTGCGAGGCTAACCTGATCGTCGCTTTCGTGGACGACGGAAATGCCATGCTGTCGAAGATGGAGACCGACGCGCGGTATCTGTTCGCCGAGATGAACCTCGACGACCGGCGCGCGCTGCTGGAGGGGCCCGGACCGGCGCACGCGGTGCACCAGCTGGTTCCCCGCGCGCGCGACGGGAGGCCGATCCCGCGGTACGAGAGCCCTAGCGAGATTCCGCAAACCCAGATGTGGATGGCGCATTCGAAGATCTACCTCGCGACACGCAACGACATCGTCTACTCGCTGATTCTGATCGAGCGCGACGGGATCGGGAGCGCGAACGTCCGCCAGCTGGCCGACTATGCGACCTTCCGCGCGCTCTCGCGCGATGTGCCCGACCCGGCCGCTGCGGGCGAAGCTTCGATTCTCACGCTGTTCGACGAGCGTGCCGACCACCCGGCCGAGCTGACCGAGTTCGACCGGGCCTATCTGGGCAGCCTCTATGCGGGCCAGGCCAACCTGCCCTCGTCGGCCAAGCTGGCCGACATCGCGCGGGCCACCGGCACGAATACGGTGGAGTAGCCCCGCAGCCTCCGATAGACTGCCAAAGCCGAGTTGTCCCAATCCGCGGGCGAGCGTCCTGCGTCGCCGAATCCGGAGCCTGCAACGCATGACCATTCTTCGCGCAGGCCTGCTCGCCGCTGCCTCGTTCGCGCTGCTCGTTTCGCTTCCCGCGGCCGGACAGGACTCCGGGCAAGCGGAGGCTGGCCAGCAGGACGCGCCGGCGCCGGACGGCGACAACATCGTCGTCACCGGCGAGCGCCCGACGCACCGCGAGGTCAGCCGGCAGGCGCGCGACATCACCGACATCCGCGGCGGCCTGCGCCGCCGTCCGCTCGCGCGGATCGAGGACCGGCTGTGCCCGGGCGTGTTCGGGCTCAAGCGCAGCGGCGCCGAGCTGCTGATCGACCGCATCCGCTGGAACGCGGAGCGGCTCGACATGTGGATGGCCGACGACGCGGACTGCACGCCCAACCTGATCGTCGGCTTCGTCGCGGACGGGCAGGCAGCGATCACCCAGCTGGAGCGCGACCAGCCGTGGCTGTTTAGCTCGCTGAGCCTGCCCGAACGCCGCGCGCTGCTCGCCGAGGAAGGCCCGGTACGGGTGTGGACCACCGCGGAGACGCGCACGCGCGATGGCATGCTGATCGAGCAAGCCGACGGCCTGACCGATCCGCCGGTGGTGCAGATGGCGATGGCGCACTCCAAGATCTATCTCTCGACCCGCCAGGACATCATCCACGTGGTCGTGCTGTTCGACCTCGACGAGGTTCGCGGCAAGTCGATCATCCAACTGGCCGACTACGCGACGATGCGCGGCTTCGCCCGCACGCGGCCGGCCGACGGCGACGCCGCACTCGACACGATCCTCGCGCTGTTCGACCGGGACCACGAGCCGCCGACCGGGCTGACCGACTTCGATCAGGCCTATCTGCGCAACCTCTACGAGGAGATCGCCAATCTCCCCGCGGCGAGCAAGCTGCTCGGGGTCAACGGCGAGCTCGATCAGGTGCTGGCCGAGCAGGCGGCGGCGCCGACGGCCGCCGAGACCGCGGCAGGGACGCGCGAATAGCACTGGGCTTTCGTTTCCGCTGAGTGCATGTCGCGGGGCCGACAGCGGCATTTTATCCAGGTTGGGGGGCAGGCACGTGGCAAGCGAGCGCCGAATTTGCAGGGTGGTTCTGGCCGGACTGGCCGCGGGGCTGCTCGGGGCATCCGCCGGTCTTGCCCAGCCTGAGGGTGAAGCGACGGACGGCGAATCCGGCGCCAACATCGTGGTCACGGCCCCACCCGACGAGCCGCCGACGCAGGCCGAAGTAACGCGGCAGGCGCGGACGGTCACCGCCGAGACCTCGTTGCGCCGCTCCCCGCTGCCCCGCTTCGAGGGCGATCGCCTGTGCCCCGGGATCGCCGGGCTGAGCACGGCGGACGCTGGGCTGATGGTCGACCGCATTCGCGACACCGCGGCGCGACTCGGGCTGTGGATGACCGACGACGACGGCACTTGCACCCCGAACTTCGTGGTCGCGTTCGTCGACGACGCGCAGGCGATGAGCGAGGGAGTCGTGCGGGCTCGGCACCATCTGTTCCGCGAGATGCCCTTTCACGAGCTGAAAGAGCTGCGCGCCGAACAAGGGCCGGTGCGGGTGTGGACGGCCACGATGTGGCGCACGCGCGACGGCATGTCGCTTGGGTCGACCTTATGGCAGTCGAGCTCGCGGATCTATCTGGCGTCGCGCGAGGACATCGTCTGGGTGCTCGTGCTGGTCGATCGCGACGAGGCGCAGGGCAAGACGCTGCTGCAGCTGGCCGACTACGCGACCATGCGCGGGCTCGCCCGCACGCGCCCGGCCAACGGAGACGGCCAGGCGATGGACACGATCCTCGCGCTGTTCGATCCAGCCGCCCCGCCACCCCGGCAGATGACCGATTTCGACCGCGCCTATCTCGCCGCGCTGTACGACGGCATGGCCAGCATGCCCGGCATCACCAAGGTGCACGGCGTCAACCGCCAGCTCAGGCGCCAGGCCGCAGAGCAGGAGCGGGATTAGCTCCCCGGCGTGATGCGCAGGACCGCGCCGGCGGTCTCGTCGGTCAGCAGGTAGACCGAGCCGTCGGGCGCCACGCGCACGTCGCGCAGCCGCTGGCCGAGGTCCCCGAGCATCTGCTCGGTCGCGACGACATGGCCATCGGGCGAGAGCACCAGACGCACCAGCGAGGCCGGGCGGCCCATGTTGGGGACCAGCAGGTTGCCCTGCCACGCGCCGAACGCGCTGCCGCGGTAGATCGCGATGTTGCCGGGATTGCCCGACGGCTGGAAGGCCCACACCGGATCGACGTAGCCCTCGACGCCGCGCTCGCCCTTGCGCGCCGGCTCCTGATTGTAGTGGCGGCCCTGGGTCACGTCGATCCAGCCGTAGTTGCTGCCCTTGGTGATCAGGTTGACCTCGTCGCCGCCGCGCGGGCCGAACTCGGTTTCCCACAGGTTGCCGTTGGCGGGATCGAAAACCAGGCCGAGCTGGTTGCGGTGGCCGATCGTCCAGATCTCGGGCTTGTAGCCGGCGCGGCCGACGAACGGATTGTCGGCCGGCACGCTTCCGTCGAGGTTGAGCCGGAGGATCTTGCCGAAGTGGTTCGAGGTATCCTGCACGCGCTCGCCGAAGTTGCGGTCGCCGCTGCTGACGTAAAGCTTGCCGTCGGGGCCGATCGCGAGACGCCCGCCGAAGCTGCCCGAGGCGGGGCCCTGGCCGCAGCACTTGGGTGGCAGCGGCGGCTTGCCGTACCAGGCGTCGGCAACGAAGATGTCGCGCACGTCGGTCAGCGCCGAGCCGCCGTCCCACTTCGCGCGCATCACCGCCAGCGTGGCATCGGTCTGGTTGGGGTTGGTGCCGGCGGGCGTGTCGGGCGCGGCCTTGCTGTAGGCGAGGTAGATCAGCCGGTTGCTGGCGAAATTCGGGTCGAGCACGATATCGGTCAGCCCGGCGATGCCGGTCGCGTAGATCGGCAGCAGGCCCTCGATCGGCTTCGGATCGAGCACGCCGTCGCGGATCACCCGCAGCCGGCCGGGCCGCTCGGTCACGAGGATGCTGCCGTCGGGCAGGAACGCCATGCCCCACGGGTGGTCGAGGCCTTTGGTGACGACCTCGACGTGGAGCTTGGCTCCCCACGTCTGCACATCCCACGGTCCGTCGCCGAGCGGTTGCGGTTGGGGGAACCCGGCCGGCCGCGGAGCCGGCGCCGCGGCCGGGGCGGGTGCCGGCGTGTTTTGCGCCGAAAGCGCGCTGCCCAGGCTCATGAGAGCGATGCCCGCGACCAATGCCGTCCTGATTGTCATGCCGATCCCACTCCGTCCCCGTCCCGACGTACCGTCGTTGATTTTGTCCGTCCTTAGGGCCGCTGCGCGGTCAAGACAATCCGTGCGCGGGTCCGCTTTTGCTTTGCCGATCTGCGCCCGCGGGTTACGATGCCGCCAACGGCTTCCGGGGGAGGAATGACGATGTACGCAGTCATTGGCGCGGCAGTTTTCGCCATGCTCGTGTTCCTGATGATGGGCGTTCGCGTCGTGCGGCAGGGCTACGTCTACACGATCGAGCGGCTCGGCAAGTTCACGCTGCCGGCCGAGCCCGGCCTGCACCTGATCATCCCGTTCGTCGATCGCGTCGGACAGAAGATCAACATGATGGAGCAGGTGCTCGACATCCCCGGGCAGGAGATCATCACGCGCGACAACGCCATGGTCGGGGTCGACGCGGTGGTGTTCTTCCAGGTGCTCGACGCGGGCAAGGCGGCCTACGAGGTGCACAACCTCTACGCCGCGATCATGGCGATTACGACCACCAACCTGCGCACGGTGATGGGCTCGATGGATCTCGACGAGACCCTGTCGAAGCGCGACGAGATCAACGCCCGGCTGCTCGGCGTGGTCGATCATGCGACCAGCCCGTGGGGGGTCAAGATCACCCGCGTCGAGATCAAGGACATTCGCCCGCCGATCGACATCTCCGAGGCGATGGCGCGGCAGATGAAGGCCGAGCGCTTGAAGCGCGCCGAGATTCTAGAGGCCGAGGGCGAGCGTGCGAGCCGGATACTGCGCGCCGAGGGCGAGAAGCAGTCGGCGATCCTCTCGGCCGAAGGCAAGAAGGAGGCCGCGTTCCGCGATGCCGAGGCGCGCGAGCGCGCGGCGGAGGCCGAGGCGAAAGCGACCCAGGTGGTGTCGGATGCGATCGCGCATTCGGGCAGCCACGCGATCAACTACTTCATCGCCCAGGAGTACACCAAGGCGATCGGCAAGTTCGCCGATTCGCCGAACGCCAAGACGATCCTGTTCCCGATCGAGGCGACCCAGCTGATCGGCACGCTCGGGGGGATCGGCGAACTCGCGCGCGAGATCATCGGCGATAAGGCCGGTTCGGGAAGCGCACCGGGCGGCGTGCAGCTGCCCCCGCCGCAGCCGCAGCTGCGCCGGCCGGTCGCACCGACGGTGCCGCGAACCGAGCCGCGCTGATGGATTGGCTGGAAGGCCTCGACGCGCACTGGGTCTGGTTGACCGCGGGACTGCTGCTCGGCACGCTCGAGATGCTCGTTCCGGGCGTTTACCTGATCTGGCTCGCGGCTGCAGCGATCGTCACGGGGGTGTTCGCGTTCGCGTTCGATCTGCCGCTCGAGTTTCAGGTCATCGAGTTCGTCTCGCTGTCGCTGATCTTCGCCTTCTCGGCTCGGCGTTTCCTGCGCGACAAGCCGATCGAAAGCTCCGACCCGCTGATGAACCGGCGCGGCGCGCGCATGGTCGGCGAGACCGCGCTGGTGGTCCAGGCGATCGAGCACGGCAGCGGCCGGGTCAAGCTCGGCGACAGCGAATGGATCGCGCGCGGGCCGACCATCGCCGCGGGCGAGCGCGTGCGGGTGAGCGGAACCGAAGGTGCGATCCTGGTGGTCGAGCCGCTCAGGCTGCTGCCCGACGAAGGAACGCAGCCGGCGGAATAGGCTTCGCCGTTCCCGGCGCTCCTTCCGGCCCGTTCTTCGGCACGCACCGGCCCCGAGACCGTTCGAGCAGGGGCTCCCGCGAGGATTGGCGTGCTTCTCGCGCCGGCGCCGCCCAGTGTCCGAGGAGTGGATCGATGATGCTCGAGGAAAAGCTGTTGCTGAAGGACAAGCCGTCTTCGGCGATCGTCGCGGTCGGCGATCTCGACCGCGCCCGCCGTTTCTACGCCGAAACGCTCGGTCTCGAACCGACGACCGGATCGGAAGAGGGCGTGCTGACCTTTCGTACCGGCGGCACCCAGCTGGTGGTCTACGAGTCCAGGGTCGCCGGCACCAACAAGGCCAACGCCGTGGTGTGGAACGCGGGGGAGGAGGACTTCGACTCTGTCGCGAGCCAGCTCAGGGAGCAGGGAATCGTCTTCGAGACCTATCCGGAGCTCGGGATGGAGATCGCGGACGGCGTCCACCGCGCGGGCGGCTTCAAGGGCGTGTGGTTCAAGGATCCGGACGGCAATATCCTGCACGTCGTCAACATGTGATCCCGGCCCTGCGCAAGCGTGCGCTGTTACGCGGCCTCGCGCTTGTCGCCGAAACGGCCGTGCTTGCGATAACGGGTCATCCAGCGGTCGAGGAACAGCCCGAGCGGGCGCGACTGGACGCCGAGCTCGGTGCAACCGGGCAGCGCGCCCGAGGCCGTGCTGCCGCGCTTGAGCAGCTTCCACTGGTCCGCGTTCATCGGCGTGCCGGGCAGCGCGGCGAACAGCGCGGCGAGCGGGTCGGGCACCGCGAGGAACGTGCGCTCGCGACCCTGCGCACGCGCAATGCGGCGGTGCAGCTCGTCCATGGTCACGACTTCGGGGCCGGCCAGCTCATAGGTCTTGCCGCCGTGGTGCGCCGGATCGGCCAGCGCGTTGACCACGGCCTGCGCCGCATCGTCGACGAACAGCGGCTGCAGCCGCGCGTCGCCGCCGAACACCGGCACCGCGGGCAGCGCGGCGATCAGCCCGGCGAACATCGTCACGAAGCTGTCGTCCTCGCCGAACAGGATCGTCGGGCGCACGATGGTGGCGTGCGGAAAGGCGGCGCGCACCTGCTCCTCGCCCATGCCCTTCGTCGCGGCGTACCCGCTGTCCGAAGCCGCGTCAGCGCCGGCGGCCGAGACGTAGACGAACGCGTCCGCGCCCTCGGCGGCGGCGGCCGCAGCGGCGGCTCCGGCTCCGTCGGCCTGCAGCGCCAGCTGGTCGGCGTCGAAGGTGCCGACGAGGTAGACCGCCGCGTCGGCCCCGCGCATCGCCGCGCCGATGCTGCGCGCATCGGTCGCGTCGCAGCGCACGAACTGGATCTGGCCGAGATCGCCCAGCGGCTTGAGCCGGAAGGCCTTTTCCGGGTGACGCGAGGCGATCCGCAGGCGCGCGCCCCGGCGCAGCAGTTCCTGCGCGACATGCGCGCCGAGAAAGCCGCCGCCGCCGATCAGCACGACGAGCTTGTCTTCGAGCGGTGCGAGGTGAGCCATTGTCGTTGTCCCGAGATATTTCCTGGTCCGCGAAAGGCGCGGCCCGTAGTGCGCGCTCGCGCCATGCCGCAAGGCGCCGGCCCCCGCAAGCCGGCTGGACGCGAAGGCCCGCGGGAACGATTTACAACAAGCCGAACGTGCCTGCCGCGTCCTCCAGCCTGGCGCGCTCGCGCGGATTGGCCGCGAGCGCCTTGCCAAGCGCGGCGCGGCCGTCGGCATCGCGGCCGAGCGTGCGGTAACTGCGCATGAGCATGATCCATCCGTCGACGTCGCCGGGCTCGCGCTCGAGCCGGGCGGCCAGGCGCGCCACCATGCCTTCGGCCATGGCCTGCTGCTCACCCGGCCGGAGCGAGGATGCAGCGACGATCTCCTCCTGCGTCGGGCCCGGAATCGCGGCCATCGCCGGCGGGGGCGCGTCGGGGCGCAGCTCGAGCGCGGCGGCAATCCGCTCGTCGACGGCGATGCCGTTGATCGTGCCGACCTGCTCGATCGTGCGCCGGAGATCGGTTTCCCACGGCGCCCCGGCCGGGGTTTCCGCGAGCAGCGCGAGCCAGTCGGCGATCGCGCCCTGGTGGTTTCCCGCCAGGTCCTTCTCGACCGCGAGGAAGTAGCGCGCGCGCGGATCCTTCGGGTCGAGGCCGGCAGCGCGGCGGAAGGCCGCGAGCGCGGCCGGCGGCATCGGCTCGCGCGTGCTGGCCATGACCCGCGCCTCGCCGAGCGAGGACCACAGCACCGCGCTGTCGGGGTCGGCTTGCGTCGCCCGCTCGTAAGCCGCGGCGGCCTGGTCG
>DATDLP010000235.1:0-2545 GCA_036519255.1 Croceibacterium sp. | reverse complement strand
CGGCAAGCCGGCCTTCGACGCTCCGGCGCGCGAACACCTGGTGCAGAACGTGGGCAACCTGCTCGGCGACATCCAGCAGCGGCTGCTCGCCGAGGCGAGGGAACGGCGCGACGCCAACATCGTTCGGGACATTACCAGCTTCGACGAGCTCGCCGCGTTCTTCGGCGAGGACAAGCGCTATCCGGGCTGGGTGGAAGTCTCGTGGTCGCGCCCCGGGGGCGCGGCGCTGGAACAGGTGGTCGAGCGGTTGAAGGCCCTGAAGCTCACGTTCCGCAACGTTCCGCTCGATGCCGAGCCGGCCCACGGCGCGTGCCTGTTCACCGGCGAGCCCGCGGTCGAGCGGATCTACGTCGCGCGGGCCTACTGATTTGCCCAAGCGGCCCCGCACGCATTCCGGCCTGCCCTCGCGCGAGCAGATCGTCGAGTTCATCCAGTCGTCCGACAAGCCCGCCGGCAAGCGCGAGATCGCCAAGGCTTTCGGGCTGCTCGGCGAGGAGAAGATCGCGCTCAAGCGCCTGCTCAAGGACATGGCCGAGGAAGGCCTGATCGACGGCAAGAAGACCGCCTTCCACCGCTTGGGCGGGGTGCCCAAGGTCACGGTGCTGCGCGTGGTCGATACCGAGGACGGCGAGGCGGTGGCGATTCCCGACGCCTGGCATCCCGACGACGGCGCCCCCGCGCCGCGGCTGCGGCTGATCGAAAGCAAGCGCCACGCCGCGCTGCGCGTCGGCGACCGCGTGCTGGCGCGCACCGAGGAGACCGGACGCGGCTGGACCGCGCACCCGATGAAGAAGCTGCCCGCGCGCGGCGAGGGCCTGCTCGGGGTGGTCGAGCTCGACGGCAGCGGCAAGCCGTGGCTCGCGCCGACCGACAAGCGCGTGCGCCAGTCCTCGCCGATCGCGGACCTCGGCGGCGCCGAGCCGGGCCAGCTCGTGCTCGCCGAGCCCGGCCGCACCCCGCGCTCGGGCGCCAAGGTGATCGAGGTGCTCGGCGACCCGCTCGCGCCGAAGAGCTTCAGCCTGATCGCGATCCACAAGCACGGCATCCCGTACATCTTCCGCGAGGAAACGCTCGCCGAGGCCGAGCTCGCGGCGAAGCTCCCGCTGAGCGAGGAACACCGCGAGGATCTGCGCCATCTGCCGATCGTCGCGATCGACCCGGCCGACGCGCGCGACCACGACGACGCGATCTGGGCCGAGCCCGACGGTGAGGGCGGCTTCAACGCGCTCGTGGCGATCGCCGACGTCAGCTTCTACGTCCGCCCCGGCGGCCAGGTCGACCGCGAGGCGAGGAAGCGGGGCAACTCGGTCTATTTCCCCGACCGCGTGGTGCCGATGCTGCCCGAGGTGCTCAGCGCCGACGTCTGCTCGCTCAAGGCCGGCGCCGACCGCGCCGCGATGGCCTGCCACCTGAAGATCGACTCTCACGGCCGGGTCAAGGACTGGCGCTTCACCCGCGCGCTGGTGCGGATCGCGGAGGTGATTGCGTATGAGGATGCGCAAGCGCGGATAGACGGGACAAAGCCCTCTCCCCTTCAGGGGAGAGGGTTGGGAGAGGGGGAGTCGAGCACCGTCGCGCCTGACCTCCTCTCCCCGACCCTCTCCGCTGAAGGGCAGAGGGAGATTGCTCCCATATTGCAGAACCTGTGGGCGGCTTGGAAGGCCCTGTTCAATGCCCGCGAGGCGCGCGATCCGCTCGAGCTCGAGCTGCCCGAACGCCGGGTCATGCTCGACGAAAAGGGTCGCATCGCCGAGATCGCGATCCGCGAGCGGCTCGACGCGCACCGCGTGGTCGAGGACTTCATGATCGCGGCCAACGTCGCCGCGGCCAAGGCGCTCGAGAGCAAGGCGAGCCCGGTGGTCTACCGCGTGCACGAGCCGCCGACGCGCGAGAAGCTGGTCGCCCTGCGCGATTATTTCGGCACGATCGGCCGGAAGCTCGCGCTTGGCCAGGTGATCACGCCGAGCCTGTTCAACCGCATGATCAAGGACATCGCCGACGAGGGTGAGAAGGCGCTGGTGATGGAAGCGGTGCTGCGCAGCCAGACCCAGGCCTACTACGGCCCGAAGAACGCCGGCCACTTCGGCCTCTCGCTCGGCAGCTACGCGCACTTCACCTCGCCGATCCGCCGCTACGCCGACCTGCTGGTCCACCGCGCGCTGGTCGATTCGTTCGGGCTCGAGCAACCGAAGCCCAAAGGTGGCCTGCCACTTGGCAGCGGCCTGTCCGAGCAGGATCGCGCCGACCTGTCGAAGGTCACCGACGCGATCAGCCAGACCGAGCGCCGCGCGATGGAAGCGGAGCGCGACACGATCGACCGCTACGTCGCTGCGTGGCTCTCGGGCCGCGTCGGCGAGACCTTCAAGACGCGCATCACGGGGGTGCAGAGCTTCGGCTTCTTCGCCACGATCATCGGTCTAGGCGGCGACGGGCTGGTGCCGGTCTCCTCGCTCGGCCGCGAGTACTTCCGCTACGACGAGGCCGCGCGCGCGCTGGTCGGCGAGGACAGCGGGGCGCGCTACGCGGTCGGCGACATGCTCGAGCT
>DATDLP010000234.1:0-3758 GCA_036519255.1 Croceibacterium sp. | reverse complement strand
CTTGTCCGACGATTGCCAGTTGCGCGGCTCGACCGAGCGGATGTCGATCGGGCGCGGGCGCAGCATCAGCGTGCGCAACGGCCCCTCGGGCATCGTCGTGGCGAACCGCCGGCGGATCGCCGCGTCGGGCTCGAGCTCCTCGGGCGGCGGCACGTCGGGCATCGCCGCGTGCTGGTGGCCGAGGCCCTCCTGCGGCTTCTGGAACGACGCGATCAGATTGAGGATCGGCTCGCCGTTCTGGCTCGCCACGACCCGGCGGTTGGAGAAGCTGCGACCGTCGAGGTCGCGCTTGACGCGGAACTCGATCGGCAGCTCGTCGGTGCCGCTGCGCAGGAAATAGGCGTGGAGCGAGTGCGTGTGGCGGTCGTCGGGCACAGTGCGCCGCGCGGCGACGAGCGCCTGCGCGATCGCCTGCCCGCCGAACACGCGGCCCGTGCCCTCGGGTTGCTTGCGGCCGATGAACCGGTCACCGCCGCGCGGTTCGATATCGAGCAGAAGGACCAGCTCGGCGACGAGCTGCTCGGGGGTGGGCAGGGGTATCGCCATCGCCGCGCCCATGCGCGGCGTCATGGCGCCAGTCAATCGATCCCGGGCATGCGGCGCAGCACGCGCCACGCGATTGCCTTGGCCCTGTTGCGCGCGGGCCACCGCGCGGGGGGCCGCGGAGCGAAGCCCCAGCGGCGCAGGAGCTTGTTGAACGCGCGCGCGTCGGCCTCGGCGAAGCTCCATTCGCTGCGCCAGGTGATCGAGAGCGAGATCGACGGCACCGGGCCGTGGCGGACATGGTGTGGCGCCATCACCGGCACGTAGATCGCCTCGCCCGGCTCGAGCCGGAAGGTCATGCCGTGCTCGGCGAGCTCGTCGCGCCAGGTCAGCTCGCGCCCGCCGCCGGTGTGGTAGGTCTCGTGCACCGGGTCGGGCGCGCAGAGCGCATTGCCGGCCGGGAACACCGTCATCGCCTTCCGGCCGACCAGCTGCATCAGGATGTTGTGCTCGGGATCGAAGTGATAGGGGGTGACCGCGTTGGGGCTGGAGACGAAGATGAACCCCTGGGTCTTCATCATCCGCCCGGTCTTGGCGACGATCGCCGCCTCGATCTCGCCGAGCAGCTCGCCCACCAGCGCGGCGTAGGCCGGGACCTGCTCGATATTCTTGAGCACGGCCCAGGAATTGGTCCGCTCGATCCCGCGGATGGTCTGGCCGATGGTGAGACCGTTGCCCCCGGGCTTGCCGTCGACGCCAATCGGCAGGTCGCCGCGGTTGTACTCGACCGACCTCGCCGGCAGCGCCTCGCCGAGCTCGGCCAGCGCGTCGAGCTCGAGCAGCGGATGCGCGGAAAGGTTGTGCCGCAGCTTGTGCGTGCCTTCCGGATACGACGCCGCGAACATCGCCAGCGACAGCGCCGGGAATACCGCATCGACCGGTATTGCCTGGCCGCGCTCCAGCTTGCGGATCTCGCTCATTCGACTCCCTTTCCGCCGAAACCGGTCTCGCGCACCGCTAGCGCGCGAAACAGCAGCCGCCGCACGGTGCCGCCGATGGCGAGGTTGTGGCGCACGATCGGGCGCCGCTCGCGCCAGAGATGGTCGATCATCGGATGATCCGCCGCCGCGCAGCTGTCGGCCCAGGCGATGCCGTCGTGCTCGAGCAGCGCGAGGTTCTCGCATTGCAGCAGGACGCCGGGGGAGAAGCGCGCGAAGGCTTCGTTGAACGCGGTCTTGTAGGAGAACGCGCCGGGCGGGCAGAGGAAGCTCGCGAGCATCGCCACCGGCTTGCCGTCGAGCCGCACGGCCAGCCGCTCGAGCCGGCCGCGCCGGGCTGCGCCTTCGAGCGCTTCCACGAACAGGATCCGGGTGGCCATGTCGCAGTCGAGCGCGGAGCCGGCCTCGCCCTTCCAGCCTGCGCTTTCGAGCGCGAGGAACTCCTCGGCCCACACCTCAATGTCTTCGGTGCCCGTGGTGCGCAGGACGCTCAGCTCGCCTTCCTCGGCCAGCCGGCGCTGCTGTCGGCGCAGCTCCTTGCGCTTCTTGCCGGGGAGCGACTGCGCGAGGTAGGCTACCGCCGAGAGATCCGAGCGCAGCAGCGCTCGCTCTTCGCGCATCACGGTGGCCGAGGCGCGGCCGGTTTCGTCGAGAACCTCGGCAAGCGCGGCGTGGAGCGGTCCGTCGCCCGGCACCTGGTTCAGGTGCAGGAACAGCGCCGCGCCGGTGTTGCGGTCGCACCAATCGAGCGCTTCGCGCCAGAACGCCGTCTCGAACCCGCGCGCGACGAGCGGGCTGCCGAGAAACATATTGGCATGGAGCCAGTTGCGCCAATGCGGCAGCGGATGCCCGTAATAGCTTTGCTCGCGCCTGACCGGCAGCAGGCCGACGAGCTGCCCGTCAGCCTCGAGCGTGACGAGCTCGACCTGGCCCTCCGGATCCAGCAGACCCAGCGAGGGCAGCAGGTACCAGCTTTCGTAGAACGGATTGGGCTCGGCGGAGGTCCGGGCGAGAGCATCCCACCGGGCGACGTCGGCTTCGCTCCACGAACGCCACTCGTGCGTGCCGAATTGCAGCTCGGGCGCGCCGCCTGCGAGCGCGCGCGGCAATCCGTAAGTCGGGGCAGCGGCGCTGGCCAAAGCGGGTTAACCCTTTTCGCTAAAAGGCGGATCGAACCGCCTCCCCGCAATAGCGCCCGTGCAGCGAAGGAAAGCTTAAACCCGGAGGTTAAGAAAACCCCACCCGGCGCGGGCCGGGTGGGGCATTGCTTAACCAGACTTGTAATCCAGGGTGGTCGATCAGCCCGCCGCGAGCGCCGCGAGCAGCAGCAGCGCGACGATGTTGGTGATCTTGATCATCGGGTTCACCGCCGGGCCGGCGGTGTCCTTGTAGGGATCGCCGACGGTGTCGCCGGTCACCGCGGCCTTGTGGGCTTCGGAGCCCTTGCCGCCGTGGTGACCGTCCTCGATGTACTTCTTGGCGTTGTCCCACGCGCCGCCGCCGGCGGTCATCGCCAGCGCGACGAACAGCCCACCGACGATCACGCCGAGCAGCAACGCGCCGAGCGCGGCGAAGCCGTTGGCCTGTCCGGCGACGAGCGTGATCACGAAGTAGACCACGATCGGAGCCAGAACCGGCAGCAGCGAAGGGACGATCATCTCCTTGATCGCTGCCCGGGTAACGAGATCGACGGTGCGCGCGTAGTCGGGCTTCGCGGAGTAATCCATGATGCCCGGGTTGTTCTTGAACTGCTCGCGCACGTCGATCACCACGTCGCCCGCCGCGCGGCCGACCGCGGTCATGCCCATCGCGCCGAACAGGTACGGCAGCATGGCGCCGAGCAGCAGCCCGACGATCACGAACGGGTTCTCGAGGCTGAAGTCGACCGTCAGGTTCGGGAAGAAGTGCCGGAGATCGGTGGTGTAGCAGGCGAACAGCACGAGCGCGGCAAGGCCGGCCGAACCGATCGCGTAGCCCTTGGTCACCGCCTTGGTGGTGTTGCCGACCGCGTCGAGCAGGTCGGTCTTCTCCCGCACGGAGTCGTCGAGACCGGCCATTTCGGCGATGCCGCCGGCGTTGTCGGTGACGGGGCCGTAGGCGTCGAGCGCCACGACCATGCCGGCGAGCGCCAGCATTGCGGTCGCCGCGTAGGCGATGCCGATCAGGCCGGCGAGGTTGAAGGCGATGACGATGCCGGCGACGATCACCAGCGTCGGCAGCGCGGTAGCCTCCATGCTGACCGCGAGACCCTGGATCACGTTGGTGCCATGGCCGGTC
>DATDLP010000233.1:0-11863 GCA_036519255.1 Croceibacterium sp. | reverse complement strand
CATGCTGAAAGCGGCAACGCCGCAGCCCGCGATCGCGTTCGCGCCGGCCACCGCATTACTCACGCCGGTACCGGTGCCGGTAGTCGAGCCCTCGCCGCGGGCCGAACCGCGTCTCGCCTACCTTGACTTGCAGCTGACTCTCTTCTAACCGCCCGCCCGTATCGAAGGCCGCCCCAAAAGCGGGCGGCCGTTTTCGTTGAATTCAGGACCAAGACGATGAAGCGCACTTTTCAGCCGAGCAACCTCGTTCGCGCACGCCGGCACGGCTTCTTCGCCCGCAAGGCGACTCCGGGCGGCCGCAAGGTGCTGCGCGCCCGTCGCGCGCGTGGCCGCAAGAAGCTCAGCGCCTGAGCTGAGCGAAAGCTCGCACCCGATAGCGGTACTGACCCGCCGCGCCGATTTCGTCGCGGCCAACCGGGGCCTGCGCGTCGCGCGCCCCGGCTTCGTGCTGCTTGCCCTCCCGAACGGCGGGCTCGGCAAGCGCTACGGCGTGACCGTCACCAAGAAGATCGGCAACGCGGTGGTGCGCAACCGCATGAAGCGGCGCTTCCGCGAGCTGCTGTGGGCAGCGCTCCCTGCCCAAGGCCTGCCCGACCACGACCACGTGCTGGTGGGCCGCCAGGGCGGGATCGAGCGCGACTTCACCCTGCTGCGCGAGGAGCTGTCCGCCGCGCTCGCCCGGGCGCTTGCCGGCAAGGGCGACAAGCCGCGCCCCCGCAAGCGGTGAAACGCGCGCTCATCCTCATCGCCCGCGGCTGGCAGCTCGGCCCCTCGCGCGTGCTGCCGCCGACCTGCCGCTACCAGCCGAGCTGCAGCCAGTACGCGATCGAGGCCCTCGAAAGGCACGGCGCGATCAAGGGTGGATGGATCGCGCTGAGGCGGCTAATGCGCTGCCACCCGTGGGGGGGACATGGCTACGACCCGGTGCCGTGAAGCATTGCCTTGAACGGCCGGGGCGGACATCTCACTTAGGATCGCATCTTGGACAACCAGCGTAACCTCATCGTCGCCGTCGTGCTGTGCCTGGCGCTGCTGCTCGGCTTCGAGCTCGTGATCGGCAAGATCTATCCGGCCCCGCCGGCGAGCGAGCAGGCCGCCACCCCCGCGCCGCAGGCAACGGCCAGGCACACGCGCGAGGGTGGGCTGGTCGATCCGGGCGAGCAGGCCGAAGAGGCGCGCGACCTGGTGACCGCGCTTGCCGCACGCGATCGCATCGCGATCGACGCGCCCGAAGTCGCCGGCTCGATCAACCCGGTCGGCGCGCGGGTCGACGACATCGTGCTCAAGACCCATCGCCAGACCGTGGCGAAGGATTCGGGGCCGGTGCGGCTGTTCTCGCCCGCCGGCACGCCGGCGCAGCAGTTCGTTCAGTTCGGCTGGGTCGGTGAAGGTGTGGCATTGCCGGGGCCGCAGACCCGGTGGACCGCCGAGGGCGGCCCACTCGCGCCGGACAAGCCGGTCACGCTGAGCTGGGACAACGGCCAGGGCCAGCAATTCCGCATCCGCTTCGAGATCGACGAATTCTACATGCTCACCGTCCAGCAGACGGTGGTCAACCGCGGCACGGGCCAGGTCGCGCTGCGCCCGTACGCGTTCGTCAACCGCACCAGCCGCACCGCGAGCTCGGACACCTTCAACGTCCATTCGGGCCCGATCGGCGAATTCGGCAGCGCGGTGAACTTCGACTGGAACTACGACGACGTCGACGAGGAGCGTCTGGTCGAGCCCGAGGGACGCACCGGCTGGATCGGCTATACCGACATCTACTGGCTCTCGGTGCTGATCCCGCAGGATGGGCTGCGCGCCGAAGGCGCGTTCCGCCCGCTCGGCAACGAGACCTACCGCGCCGACCTGATCTACGATCCGGTCACGCTCGCGCCGGGCAAGCAGGCCAGCACCACCACGCGGCTGTTCGCCGGGGCCAAGGAAAGCAAGGTCCTCGACCACTACGAGGACGGCGGGGTCGAGAACTTCGGGCTGGCGATCGACTGGGGCTGGTTCCGCTGGTTCATGTACCCGATCTTCTACCTGCTGCGCGAGCTGTTCGCGCTGACCGGCAACTTCGGTGTGGCGATCATGCTGCTGACGCTGGTGGTGCGCGCACTGATGTTCCCGATCGCGCAGAAGCAGTTCGCCTCGATGGCGCAGATGCGTGCGGTGCAGCCGAAGATGAAGGCGCTGCAGGAGCGCCACAAGGACGACAAGGTCCAGCTGCAGCAGCAGATGGCCAAGCTGTACAAGGACGAGAAGGTCAATCCGCTCGCCGGCTGCCTGCCGATCTTCCTGCAGATCCCGATCTTCTTCGCGTTGTACAAGACGCTGCTGGTGGCGATCGAGATGCGCCACAAGCCGTTCGCGCTGTGGATCAATGACCTGTCGGCGCAGGATCCGGCGA
The DNA here is from genome assembly GCA_036519255.1 of Croceibacterium sp. Classification (GTDB taxonomy): domain Bacteria; phylum Pseudomonadota; class Alphaproteobacteria; order Sphingomonadales; family Sphingomonadaceae; genus Croceibacterium_A. Next base: position 9,468 of record DATDLP010000233.1, on the reverse strand, counting down.
TGATCCTCAACCTGTTCGGCTACCTCGACTTCACCCCGCCGAGCTTCCTGTCGATCGGCGTGCTCGCGGTGCTGCTCGGGGTGACGATGTGGCTGCAGTTCAGGCTCAACCCGGCGGCGATGGACCCGGTGCAGCAGCAGGTGTTCATGATCATGCCGTGGCTGATGATGTTCGTCATGGCGCCGTTCGCCGCGGGCCTGCTGCTCTACTGGATCACCTCGAACGTGCTCACGCTGGCGCAGCAGAAGTACCTCTACTCGAAGCACCCGCAGCTGAAGGCGCAGGCGGACAAGGACGCCGCCGACAAGGCCCGCGCGGCGGAGCGCGGCAAGCTCGATGGAGTCTGATCCCGAGCTGACCGAGGAAGCCCGCCGGCTGTTTTCCGGCCGGGTCGACTTCCTGCTCTCGGCCCCGTCGCTCGACTTCCTGCCCGAGGGCGACTTCCCCGAGGTCGCCTTCGCCGGGCGCTCGAACGTCGGCAAGAGCTCGCTGATCAACGCGGTCACCGGCCGCAAGGCGATCGCCCGCGCCTCGGTCACGCCCGGGCGCACGCAGGAGCTGAACTTCTTTGAGGTCGGCGAGCCGACCCGCTTCCGGCTGGTCGACATGCCCGGCTACGGCTTCGCCAAGGCGCCGGTGAAGGTGGTCGAACGCTGGCGCCGGCTGGTGCGCGACTTCCTGCGCGGGCGCCAGGCGCTGCGCCGCACGCTGGTGCTGATCGACAGCCGCCACGGCATCAAGCCGCCCGACGAAGAGATGCTCAAGATGCTCGACGAGGCGGCGGTGGGCTACCGGCTGGTGCTGACCAAGGCCGACAAGATCAAGGCGAGCGAGCTGGCCGCAACCCTCGCCACCGTCGAGGCGCAGGCGCGCAAGCACGTCGCCGCCTATCCGCTGGTCCACGTGACCAGCGCCGAGAAGGGCATGGGCATTCCGGAGCTGCGCGCCGCGATCCTCGCCGACGCGGCGGGCTGAGCTACTCTTCCTCGTCGCCCACCGGTTCGCCCTGGCCGCGCTCGCGCGGGCAGACGAGATGGGCACAGGCCTGCTGGTCGCCGTCGCGCGGCGAGGGGCTCTTGCGCACGGGGATCGTGACGGTCCGTGCGCCGCCGCCGCTGCAGATCGCAATCTCTACACCGGTGTCGGCGCGTGCCGCTACCGGCGGCAGCAGAGCGGGCAAGGGCAGCAGGGCCACGGCAATCCGTGCAGCGGAAATCCGGCCCCCGGCGGGCACGCCCGGCCGGCGCTTACTGCGGTAGGTTCGGCGGCCGGTCAGCATGGCGTTCGAATGGCGTCCTGTCACCGGGTTGCAAGAATTCATCCGCGAGAATGCGGCGAATCCCGGCGCTGCGGCTCAGTCTAGAGCCGCGCATCCGCACGTCCAACCGCGAATACGGTCTAGGCCGGTTTTTCGAATTGTGCAGGGAATTGCGCTCTCATATCAATAATAGGGACCGGACTCCGGATTCCCGGAACGCGGTTCGAGAAAAGGTATCCGCAGATACTTTTCCTGCGGATACGGGGGATTGATCACCATGACCGACCAGCTTCGCGTGCGCCGCTCGATCGCCGACATCCAGGCCGACTACGAGGCCGGCAGCAAGACCGAGCTCGAGAACCTGATGCGCGCGTGGAAGGGTATCAAGGACCTGCCGCCCGACGATCCGAACTCGTTCTTCACCTTGGGCGGGTTCCACGGCGAGCCGTTCCGCGGCCCGGGCGCTTATGCCAATGCCTGGTGGGGCGGCTATTGCCAGCACGGCACGGTGCTGTTCCCGACCTGGCACCGGGTCTACCTGTGGAAGCTCGAGCAGGCGCTGCAAAGCATTCCGGGCTGCGCGAGCGTGACGCTGCCGTTCTGGGACGAGTGCAGCGACGCCTCGCAGCAGAACGGCATTCCCGGCGCGCTGACGTGGGAGAAGTTCGAGCTCGATGGCGAGCTGATCGACAATCCGCTGCGCTCGTTCGTGCTGCCGGTGGCGATCACCGACCAGGTCTCGCAGGACAACGCCAACGATCCCAACAGCCCGAGCTACAGCAAACCACAAGGCTACGAGACGGTGCGCTATCCGCTGTCGGGCCTCGTCGGCACGCCGGCCGACCAGCAGACGACCCAGCAGCACAACGCCGGCTTCCCCAACTACGCGGCGAACGTGAAGACGCTCGACGCGAACATCATGGCCTGGCTGACGCTGCCGGTCTCGTCGGGCGGCAAGACCCGCGGGCTGGTGGTCGACAAGTTCCACAAGTGCCTCGACGCGCCGAACTACACGCTGTTCTCCAACACCACCTCGCAGAGCGCGTGGAACACCGCAAATCCGACCAAGCCGGTGGTCGCGCTGGAGAACCCACACAATTACATCCACCTCGCGGTCGGCGGGTTCGACATCCCGACCTACAACGCCTCGCCGATCGCCGGCGCCAACGGCGACATGGGCGAGAACGACACCGCCGCGCTCGATCCGATCTTCTACTTCCATCACTGCTTCATCGATTACACGTTCTGGACCTGGCAGCGGCGCCAGGGCACGACCCAAGGGTTCACGATCGACATGCAGGATCCGGGCGCGTCGTACGCCAACAACCAGCCGCCGGCGGGCGCCAACCAGGGCGACATGCTGACGATGACGACCCAGTTGATCCCGTTCGCACGCAATGACGGCAGCTACTACACGAGCGAGGACTGCATCGATATCGAAGGGCAGCTCGGCTACACTTACGGCCCCGGCTCGCTCGACGAATTCGCCACCCCGCCGCAACAGACGCTGGCGCTGGCAGCGGCCGAGCCGACCAGGCAGGTCAAGGTCAGCGGGATCGACCGCTCGAAGATCGCCGGCTCGTTCGTGATCGCCGCTTACGCCGAGATCGACGGGGTGCAGCGGCTGATCGGGGCCGACGCGGTGCTGAGCCGCTGGACCGTGAGCGGCTGCGCCAATTGCCAGACTCGACTGCGCGCCGGCAGCCAGTTCGCGGTGGCCGGCGAGACCGCCAACAGCGGCGTGCAGGTCGTGGTGCACACGCGCAACGGGCCGATCGGCAACGTGCCGCCGGCATTCCAGTCGGCCGGACAGCTGCGCGCCACCGCGACGCAGGTCGACGTGCCGTTCAAGGTCGAGATCGTCTGACCGCGACGGAGGGGGCGTGCGATGCGAATTCTGATCCCTGTGTACCAGAAGTTCGACCTGCTCGACGTGTGCGGGCCGTCGGAGATGTTCAACTGGGCCGGCTACACGGTCGACCTCGTGGCCGAGGTGCCGGGCCAGGTGATCTCGAACAACGGCTTCGTGTTCGAGGTGCCCAATGGCCTGCCGGCGCAGGGCACGCCGTACGACGCGCTGTGGATCCCGGGCGGCTCGCCCGACCAGCTCACGCGGATCATCGACGATCCGCAGCAGCGCTATCTCGGCTTCCTCCAGAAGCAGGCCGCGCAGAGCACGTGGGTGTGCTCGGTATGCGAAGGGGCGCTGCTCGCGGCCGCGGCGGGTCTGCTCGACGGCTACACCGCGACGACGCACTGGGCGTTCATCCCCTACCTGATGCAGAACAATCCGAAGGTTACGGTAGCGGACGGCCACCCGCGCTTCGTGGTGGACCGCAACCGGCTGACCGGCGGAGGCATATCGTCCGGCCTCGACGAATCGTTGCAGCTGATCACGCTGCTTTCGGGCGACCTCGCTGCGCAGCAGGTGCAGCAGACGACCCAGTACTATCCCGACCCGCCGGTCTCGAGCCAGATTCCGAACGTGATCACCACGCCGATGATGCCGGCTCCGAAGTAACGCTCGGCGATCCTACTCCCAGGTCAGGATGAAACGCCCGTCTGCGGGGACGCGGAAATCGATCCGGTCGGCGGACTGGGCGTGCGGCCGCACGGCGTCGCCGCCAGCGGTCATGATCGACGAGCGGGTCAGCTTCCGGCGGGGCAGGCGTACGAGGCTGACGCTGGCGAGGCAGGTCTCGCCGCCGTCGAGCTGGATGCTCAGCGCCCGGTGGCCGGTGCGCTCGTGGGCGCGGATGAAGTGGTCGCAATAGAGCCTGAAGGGCGCGTCATCGACCGGGTGGTGCGAACGGGTGGCGAAGGCGAACGCTGCGCCGCAGCCGTAGATTTCCTGCCCGACCTGCCCGGCGAGTTGCCCGTCGGCATAAAGATCTTCGAGCGGGAAGCTCAGCGTGCGGTTGATCACCCCGCTCTGGTGGTCGCCGTCCTGGATCGCGTCCTTGGGCAGCGCATCGGGGTAATAGTACCACGCGCGGTGCAGCGCATACTTGCAGTACTCGCTGATCAGCATGCGGGCCGCCGGGTCGAGCTCGGGGCCGGCCTCGGCGAGATACTCCTCGAAGCCGACGAAGCTTTCGAAGCACTCGTAAATCGCCATGTAAGGCCCATCGTGCAGGCAGGTGACGCCGAGAAAATTGCTGAAGTGCTGCGCCGTGCCGATCTCGGATTCCCAGATGATCGCATTGTGGAAGAACCCGGCGACGTAGGAATAGCTCTGCGCGAGGTAACGCCCCTCCCCCGTGATCCGCCACAGCCGCAGGCAGGCGACGGCGCCCCATACCGTGAGGTTCGCCTGGTAAAGCAGATCGAAGCGCAGCTCCTGCGCCTTGTCGATCGCCGCGCGCGCTTCCTGCACGAACCGGTCCTCGCCGGTCAGCTGAAAGCATATCAGCATCAGGTAGGCGTAGATTCCGCCCACGTCGGTCTGCCCGAATCGTTCGTCTCCCCGGGCCTGCTGGATCACCGAGAAGTCCCCGATCTTGTACATGATCGGCCAGGCGTAATCGAAATGCTGCGCCGCCTTGATGCCGTACTCGACCGACTTGAGCAGCAATTCCCTCGCCTCCTCGTTGCCCCGCAGCGCGAGGCGGCCGAGGTTGAGCATGGGGTGGTAGAGATACCAGGAATCGACCGAGTCCGGGTCCTTGCCATGTTTCTCGCCCACGTTGGGCAGGTAGCGCCTCAGCGTCCTGACCTTGCGATCGTAGAACCGGCTGACGCCCTTCATCAGGTCAGCCTCGATCGGCAGCTCGCGCCCGAGCCACATCTCGTACTCATGCAGCGCCTGGATCACCGAAAGCTGCACCATTGCATCCGGGTACTCGCCGTCGGGATAGGGCATCAGGTAGAGTTCGCCGTACTCGCGGCGCCGGGCCTGGTCCGAGCTCTCGAGGTCGCGCAGCGTGCGTTCGGCACGGCCGACCCAGTCGCGGTACTCGACCTCGGGCAGATCGAGCGCCTTGTACGCGGTGCCGAGCATCTGCAGGAACTGGCGCGCCATCTCCTGCTCGTTGTCGCCCGCCCAGTCGCGCAGCACGAGGATGGCGTCGGACAGCACGACTTCCTCGCCCGCCTGGAGCGCACCTTCCTGCTCGACCTCCTGGTTGTCGGGCGTCGGCAGCTTGAAGCCGAGCTCGGGCCACGCGCCGCCGACCACGCCGTCGGGCTTGGTGCCGGTGGCGAGGAAGTAGGGGTTCAGCGCGGTCAGATTCTGGAAATAGAGCGCGCTGCCGAAGTCCGGCTCGGCGAAGCGGAAATAGACCAGCCCGCTGTTGACCCCGCGCTGTGCGGCCTCGACGTTGCCTTCGGCGCCGAGCGGGTCGTCGTTGGCATCGAGCGGGTAGAGGTCGCGCGGCACGTGGGGGATGCGTATCGTGGCAGCCGGGCGGAAGCGCACGGTCACGCGCAGCCGGTGCAGGCCCGCCTCGCTCGTGGTGAAGCACACGTGGTGCCGGCCCAGCACGCTGTCGATCGTGAGCCGCAGGACCTCGTCGGATTCGGTCTGGATCTTGCGGCAGGCGAAGCTGACGCTGTCGACGTACACCGCGCGCAGCGCGAGCCCGCCGCAGCCTTCGCGGCGGATCAAGCACCAGAGCGAATCGCGGCCCTGGCACACCTCGACCGCGAGATCGCCGAGATCGAATTTCGCGATCCGCTTCATGCGTCCGTCGCGCAGTTCCTCGCGCAGCGCGAGGACGTAAGGGCTGACGGTGCTTCGCTGACGGGCGGCGAGGGTTTCGATCATCGGGTCTCTTCCGGGTGGCTGCACGGGCTCGAACCCGCGCAGAACTGCGCGGTTCCAGGGTTAACATCGATCAGCCGTTGTGCGTTTTCAGCATGTTGGATGTGCAGAGAAAACGAGCCGGGCGCTCCTCGCGACCCGACCATCGAGCGCGGCAAACCCGCAGTGCCCCCGAGAGAAACCCGGGATTCTCCCGATTTCTTCCGTTCATACAAAGGTGGTGAATGCTTGCAGGGTTCTGCGGCAAGGGCACCCCCGCCAATGCCCCACGGCCCTGCTAGCTGATGGGGAGTCGTGCAATGCCGATAACGAGAAAGAGCCTCGCAACCGTCGCCATAGTGGCCCTCGGCGGCCTGAGCCTCAGCGCGTGTGCCACTACCGACTATGTCGACGAGCAGATCGCCGCGGTGAACCAGCGTATCGACGGCGTCGACGCCAGACTGACGCAGACGACGACGACGGCGAATGCCGCGGCCGCCCAAGCCCAGGCCGCAGCGACCGACGCGCAGAATGCCAACCGGCGCCTCGATCAGCTGACCGGGCGCGTGGACCGGCTGGAGCAGGCCGCGACGGCCCAAAGGGCACCGAGGAACTGATCGTGCACAGGCGCCGCTCGGGCTTTCGACGCGTTTCCGGGAAATTGCTGCATCGGGCTGTCGCCCTTTTCGGGTAGTCACAGGCGAATGCGCACCGTCCCGGGAATAACGTTGGCCCTTGCGGCGCTTGCCAGCGCGGCGGTCGCGGCCGCATCGGCCGCGCAGACGACGGTGCCTGCACGGCCGCCGGCGCGACCGAGCACGCCCGCGCCGACGCCCACCGCCGCTCCGGCCAGGACGACTGCGCCAGCGCCAGCACCGGCGAGGACATCCGCCGCAGCGCCGGCGCCGGCCACCACACCTGCTCCGGCAAGGGGCGCCGCAGCCGCACCAGCGAGAACGAACGCGGCTGCGCCCGCGAGGACGACGACCACGGCAGCACCCGCGGCACCGACGAGGCGAACCGCGACTCCAGCACCTGCGAGCGCGCCAGGCTCCGCCCGGCGGACCTCGCCGACGCCTGCGCCCACGGCGGCCCCCACCGTAGCCGCGCCCGCGGTTGCCGGCTGGTCGTCGCTCGACGATGCGCTTGCCTCGGAGGCGACGACGCGCGTCACCGAGTGGATCGCGGCGGCGCACGACAACGGCACGTTGCCCTACATGGTGATCGACAAGAAGGCGGCCGTGCTGCTGGTGTTCGACGCGCAGGGCAAGTTGCAGGGTTCGAGCCCAATACTGATCGGCGTCGCGCCCGGCGACGATTCCACCCCGGGAATCGGCAGCAAGGATCTGTCGAAGATCGGCCCGGCCGAACGCACGACGCCGGCCGGCCGCTTCGTCGCGCGCTACGGGCAGGCGGCAGGCGGCGAAACCGTGCTGTGGATCGACTGGTCGACCTCGGTCGCACTCCACGAGGTGGTCACCGGCAATCGCCGTGAACGCCGGCTAGAACGGCTGCTCACGCCGTCGCCGGCCGACAATCGGATTACGTTCGGGTGCATCAACGTGCCGGTAAACTTCTATCGCGAGAAGGTCCGCCCGCTGTTCAGAATGTCCGGCGGCGTGGTCTATGTGCTGCCCGACCTGAAGCCGCTGGAGACCGTGTTCCCGGGAGTGCTGGTGCGGCAGGCAGCCGCGGGTAGCAGCCCGGCGAGCCGGGCAGCGCGGCGGTGAGCGCGCACGCCGTTCAGGCTCGACACGCCAAGGCTGAATCCCTAGGGGCTCGCCAACGGGCGAACAGGGTGCCTCGCGTGAAGCTGATCATCGGCAACAGGAACTACTCGAGCTGGTCGCTGCGCGGCTGGCTCGCGGCCAAGCAGTCGGGCCTCTCGTTCGAGGCGCTGACCGTGCACATCGACGGCGACGACTGGCAGGCGATGAAGCGGCAGGACGACGAGTTCCAGCCCTCGGCCGGCAAGGTCCCGGTGCTGTGGGACGGCGACGTGGTGGTGTGGGATTCGCTGGCGATCCTCGAGTACCTTGCCGACAAGGTCGGGCGCGATCGCTTCTGGCCCAAGGACGACTCGGCGCGCGGCATGGCGCGGGCGATGGTGGCCGAAATGCACAGCTCGTATCTCGCGCTGCGCCGCTCGTGCCCGATGAACATCCGCAAGCGCGTCGAGGGCCACGAGCTGAGCGACGAGGCGCGGCGCGACATCGTCCGCATGCTCGGGCTGTGGGCCGAGGCGCGCGCGCGCTTCGGCCGCGGCGGCCCGTTCCTATTCGGCACCTTCGGCGCGCCCGACATCTTCTACGCCCCGGTGGTCACGCGCTTCGTGACCTACGGCATCGGCGTCCCCGGCTTCGCCCAGGCCTACATGCAGGCCGTGTGGGAGCACCACTGGATGCAGGAGTGGATCCAGGGCGCCGAGGACGAGCAGTGGGTGATCGAGCAGTTCGAGGTGGCCTGACGGAGGCTCAGCCTTTCGGCGGGTAGGGCGTCCCGTCCTTGTGCAGATAGCCTTCGGGCGCGAATTTCAGATCGATATCCGGGTACTCGCCGCTGTCGCCCGCCGCGTCGCCGGCGCTGACGCAGATCATCGCGCAGTCGGCCTGGCTACGGTTCTGCAGCTGGTGGCCGTTGCGTTCGCCTTTCGGCCAGACCGCGATGTCGCCGGCGCGCAGCATGGTCTCACCGCCATCCTCGACCAGAACTGCCTCGCCCGACAGCATCACCAGCAACTCGTCGACGCCCTCGTGCCAATGGCGCTGCGACGACCACGCGCCGGGCTTGAGCACGACGTGGCTCGCGCCGAGCGCGCTGAGCCCGAGAGGCGCCGCGAGGCGACGCGCCCAGCGGCCCTGGACATCCCGGTCGTAAGGCGCCGGATACCCCGTGCGGTTGCTCTGCTCGATCGCCTCAAGGTCGATCCTGGGCATGCGTCATGTGCTCCGACTGGTCAGCGCCCCGCCGCTGGTCTAACCCGCGCCCGATGGGAAACACCAGCGATGTCGCCAGCCTCGCCGAGCGCCTGATCGCCTGCGAGAGCGTCACCCCCGCGCGCGGGCCGGTGTTCGATGAATTCGAGGCGATGCTCGCGCCGCTCGGGTTCGCGGTCGATCGCTTCGTCAGCGGCGAGGCGCCCGACGGCCCGGTCGAGAACTGCCTCGCGATCCGCCGCGGCTCCGCAGGCAGCCGGCATTTCGCGTTCGCGGGGCACCTCGACGTGGTGCCCGCGGGCGAGGGCTGGACCAGCGCCGCCTTCGCGCCCGAGCGGCGCAACGGCCTGCTCTACGGGCGCGGCGCGTGCGACATGAAGGGCTCGATCGCGGCGATGGTCGCGGCCGTTGCGGAGATCCCGGCCGACGCCGGCACGCTGAGCTTCATCATCACCGGCGACGAGGAAGGCCCGGCGGTCCACGGCACGCGCGCGCTGATCCAGCGTATCCGCGAGCGCGGCGATATTCCGGAC
>DATDLP010000232.1:0-8522 GCA_036519255.1 Croceibacterium sp. | reverse complement strand
ATGCTCTCGGTCGCGATGCTGGTCATCGTGATGAGCGTGATGAACGGCTTCCGCGCCGAGCTGATCGACAAGATCACGGGTTTGAACGGCCACGCGATCATCCAGGCCTATGGCGGCCGACTCGACAACTGGCAGCGGGTGCTCGAGGAGGTGCGCAAGACCGAAGGCGTGGTGCATGCATCCCCACTGATCGAGCAACCGCTGCTGGTCACCTTCAACGGCCGCGTCGAGGCCGTGCTCGTCCGCGGCAACACCCCAGAGGACATCAACCGGCTCGCGCCCAACGTGATGGCGGGCAACCTCGCCAGCCTGCGCCCGGGCGAGGACACCGTGGCGATCGGCTCACGCCTGGCGATGAACCTCGGCGCCCGGCTCGGCGACGTACTCACGGTGATCAACCCGCAGGGCCGCTCGACTCCGTTCGGCACCGTGCCGCGCCAGATCGGCTATACCATCGGCGCGATCTTCGAGGTCGGCGTGTACGACTACGACGAGACCTTCGTGGTCATGCCGATCCCCAATGCGCAGACCCTGCTGCTGACCGGGGATTCAATCGGCATGATCGAGCTGAAGACCACCGACCCCAACAACGTCGGCGAGATCCTCGCCCCGCTCGCACGCAAACTGCAGGGGCGGGCGGTGGTCAACGACTGGAAGTCGATCAACCAGTCGCTATTCGAAGCGCTCGAGGTCGAGCGCGTGGCGATGTTCTTCGCGCTGTCGATCATCGTGCTCGTGGCGGCGTTCAACATCCTCTCCTCGCTGGTCATGCTGGTCCGCTCGAAGACCCGCGACATCGCGATTCTCAGGACAATGGGTGCGACCCGGAAGAGCCTGCTCAAGATATTCGTCACCACCGGCTCGGTGATCGGCGCGATCGGCACGCTCGCCGGATTGCTGCTCGGGTTTCTGATCCTGTATTTCCGCCAGCCGATCGTGCGCGCGATCGAGTTCCTCACCGGGCAGAACCTGTGGGACCCGCAGATCCGCTTCCTGACCGAGCTGCCGGCGAAGCCCGAGGTGGACGAGGTGCTACTGATCAGCCTGATGGCGATGGGCTTGAGCTTCCTCGCCACGCTCTACCCGGCCTACCGCGCCGCGGGAACCGATCCGGTCCAGGTGCTGCGTTATGAGTGAGCTCATCGTCCGGCTGACCGACCTGACACGCAGCTTCGAGCAGGGCGGGGTGCGCATCGAGGTGTTGCGGGGGGTGAACCTCTCGGTCGGCCCCGGCGAGATCGTCGCGCTGCTCGGTCCCTCGGGCACCGGCAAGTCGACCATGCTCCAGGCGGTCGGGCTCCTCGAAGGCGGCTTCGGTGGCCGGATCGAGATCGCCGGGATCGACGCGACCGAGCTGCCTTCGGGCGACCGCACGGCGCTGCGCCGCAACCACCTCGGTTTCGTCTACCAGTTCCACCACCTGCTGCCCGACTTCACTGCCGAGGAGAACGTGATCCTGCCGCAGCTCGTGGCGGGCAAGGCGCGCGGCAAGGCGACACTGCGCGCGCGCGAGCTGCTTGCCGCGCTCGGGCTCGAGCAGCGACTCGACCACCGGCCGAGCCAGCTCGCGGGCGGCGAGCAGCAGCGCGTCGCGGTCGCGCGCGCGCTGGCCAACCGGCCGCAGCTCGTGCTGGCCGACGAGCCGACCGGCAACCTCGACGAGATCACCGCCGACAAGGTACTCGCGCAGTTCCTCGAGCTCGTGCGCGGGCAGGGCAGCGCCGCGCTCGTCGCGACTCACAACGAGCGGCTCGCGGCCCGGATGGACCGCGTGGTGCGGCTGCACGACGGGGTGCTCGCGTAGCCCTGCGCCGGCGTCAGCCGCCGAGATCCGCCAGTTCGTCCTGGTCGACCGTCGCGACCGCCGCCTTCAGCTCGTCGATGCTCGTAACCTGGCCGTCGGCCTCGATCATGAAGCGGTCGGCGACGACCACCCCATAGGTTCCGCTCGAGCCGGACTTGCTCCACTTCTCGGTCATCATCTGGTCGCCGTTCCGGAACACGCGCTCGTACCCGTCGGCGTCCTCCTTGCTGTATTCGACGCCCATAGCGTTGGCCATTCCGGCAAACCCGCCCATCGCGGCCATGTCGGTCACTCTGAGGGCAAAGCGCTTTTCGCCGGCTTCGTAAGTCGCCTCGGCCTGGCTGCCCATGCCCACCGAAGCGCTCGAGGTTGCCACTCGGGCATAGGATCCGATCGAAGCCGGCAGCAGCGGGGTCAGCTGCGCCGGGGTCAGCGGCTTGATCTCCCCGCTGGCCATGCGCTCCATGCGCTCGGCGGCCTGCTCCATCCGATCTGTGTCGATCGAGCCGAGCCCTGGAATAGCGACGGTCTCCTCGTTGCCGCCGACCGCGCTGCCGACCAGCGCGGCGCCGCCGCCGAACACGGCAGCGACCGAGGCCGTCACGGCGCTGGCCACCGCCATCAGAACCACCGCGGCGACCACCGTGACCGCTGTGTAGCCGACCGCCTTGTCCTCGGGCACCTTCATCACCGGAGTGGCCCCGAGGTACAGCAGGTAAAGGCTGTACGCTCCCGCGAGCAGGCCCAGCAGCCACAGGTCGGGCAGCAGTCCGAAAATGCCGCCGACCCACGACGCGGTCGCGCCGAACGCCACCCACTTGAAGGCCTGCCGGCGGTTGGCTTCGCCGCCGAACTTCGGCGCGAGGAATTCGGCGATGAAGGTCACCGCGACGAGCGCCACGAGCCCCATCACGAACGTCCCGATCGCGATCCCGAGCCCACCCATGACCCCGACGTGGCGGAACAGCACGCCGCCGACGAACGACGCGACCGGGCCGATCGCGATCAGTGGAATCGCATAGCGCGTGACGATGTCGCCGGGCGGCGCCGGATCGGCCGCGATCTTCGGCCATTCGTCCTTCGGCTTGAGCAGGATCGCCTTGATCCGTTCGACCAGCCCGGCCGGCGCGGGAGCTCCCGAAATTCCGTCCACCATTGTCGCCCTCCTTCAACCGATGGAACGACGAAGGAAACACATGCACCCGAACAAAGGAAGCGGAAACGGGCGCGTTCGCCGCGGCGGGCGGTGGCGCCGGTCGAGCGGCATTGCTCGCCGGATCGCAGGGCGCCACCCTGGGTGCCGAGCTTCGACTTCATTTACCGCCCGGCGGCTTCGCGCGGCGATTGGTCTGGAAAACGGCCGCTCTGCGCCTTCCGATTCGGCGCAATGCGACTAGTGTAAGGCGATGCCCTTTGCCCCGTTCGTCCCGCTGCGCGTGCTGTCGAGCTATTCGATGCTCGAGGGCGCGATCGATCCGAAAGGGATCGCCAAGCTGGCCAAGGAGCGCGGGTTCCCGGCGATCGCGATCTGCGACCGCAACGGGCTCTACGGCAGCACGGCGTTCGCTGCCGCGTGCAAGGCAGAGGGCGTGCAGCCGATCGTGGGTACGCTGCTCGGCGTCGCGCGCGGGCCTGAGGGGCCGATCGACTACTTGCCGCTTTACGCGCAGGACGAGGCGGGGTGGCAGAACCTGTGCCACCTGGTCAGCCGGGCGCATCTCGATCGTCCGCTCGAGCTCGACCCGCATGTCGCGTTCGACGATCTCGCAGGGCGGACAGAGGGCCTGATCGCGCTCAGCGGGGCCGGCGAGGGTGCTGTCGCGCGGCTTGTCGCCGATGGCCGGCGCGACCGCGCCGAGGACGCGCTCGAGCGGCTGGCGGGGCTTTTCCCGGGCCGGCTCTACGTCGAGCTGGCGCGCCGCGGCGATCCGGTCGAGGACGCGGCCGAGGACGGCCTGATCGAGCTCGCCTACACGCTCGATCTGCCGCTGGTCGCCACCAATCCGGCCAATTTCGGCGAGCCCCACATGCACGCCGCGCACGACGCGATGCTGTGCATTGCCAATTCGAGCCACCTCGACAGCGCCGAGCGCCCGCGTTCGAGCGCCGAAGCCTTCGTCAAGTCGGCGCCGATGATGGAGGAGCTGTTCGCCGACCTGCCCGAGGCGACCGCCAACACTCTCGTCGTGGCGCAGCGCTGCGCCTTCGCGCCGCCCAAGCGCAAGCCGATCCTGCCGAGCCTCGCCGGCGACAAGGAAGGCGAGGCGCGGGCGCTGGCCGAGGACGCCCGTGCGGGCCTCGCAGCGCGCCTGGCGCCGTACGAAGAACTCTCGAGCGATGAGCGGCAGGTCTATGCCGACCGGCTTGAGTTCGAGATCGACGTGATCGTCCGGATGGGCTTCCCCGGCTACTTCCTGATCGTCGCCGACTTCATCAAGTGGGCCAAGGCGCAGGGCATTCCCGTGGGACCGGGTCGCGGCTCGGGCGCGGGCTCGCTCGTCGCATGGTCGCTGACGATCACCGACCTCGACCCGATCCAGCTCGGGCTGCTGTTCGAGCGCTTCCTCAACCCCGAGCGCGTGTCGATGCCCGACTTCGACATCGACTTCTGCGAAACCCGCCGCGGCGAGGTGATCCGATACGTGCAGGAGCGCTACGGGCAGGACAAGGTCGCGCAGATCATCACGTTCGGCAAGCTCAAGGCGCGGGCGGTGCTGCGCGACACCGGGCGCATCCTGCAGATGAGCTACGGCCACGTCGACCGGCTGTGCAAGATGGTGCCCAACCACCCGACCGACCCGTGGACCCTGCCGCGCACGCTCAACGGGGTGGCCGAGTTCAAGCGCGAGTACGACAACGACAACGAGGTCAAGCGGCTGATCGACCTCGCGATGCAGCTCGAGGGTTTCCCGCGCAACTCCTCGACCCACGCGGCGGGCGTGGTGATCGGCGACCGGCCGCTGGCGCAACTGGTGCCGCTCTACCGCGATCCGCGCTCCGACATGCCGGTGACGCAGTTCGACATGAAGTACGTCGAGGACGCGGGCCTGGTGAAGTTCGTCTTCCTCGGGCTCAAGACGCTGTCGGTGCTGCGCAAGGCGGTCGACCTGCTCGCCCGGCGCGGGATCGAGCTCGATCTTGCCACGCTGCCGTGGGACGACCAGCAGGTCTACGACCTGCTCAAGCGGGCCGACACGGTCGGCGTGTTCCAGCTGGAATCGGAAGGGATGCGCCGCACGCTGTCGGCGGTGAAGCCGACCAACTTCGGCGACATCATCGCCCTCGTGTCGCTCTACCGGCCGGGGCCGATGGACAACATCCCGCTGTTCGGCAAGCGCAAGAACGGCGAGGCACCGATCGAGTACCCGCACCCGAAGCTCGAGGGCATCCTGTCCGAGACTTACGGCATCTTCGTCTACCAGGAACAGGTGATGCAGGCGGCGCAGATCCTCGCCGGCTACTCGCTCGGCGACGCCGATCTGCTGCGGCGCGCGATGGGCAAGAAGGTCCAGGCCGAGATGGACGCGCAGCGGCAGCGGTTCGTGGACGGCTGCAAGGAGGTCTCGGGAATCGACAAGGGCAAGGCCAACGAGCTGTTCGACTTGATCGACAAGTTCGCCGGCTATGGCTTCAACAAGTCGCACGCCGCAGCCTACGCGGTGCTGTCGTACCAGACGGCCTGGCTCAAGACGCATTATCCGGAAGAGTTCTACGCCGCCTCGATGTGCTTCGACATGCACCAGTCGGAGAAGCTCGCGGTCTACGTCGACGACCTCAGGCGCAACGGGCTCACGCTGCTCGGCCCCGACATGAACCGCTCCGAAGCCGAGTTCGTCGTCGAGCAGACCGAGCTCGGTCTCGCGGTGCGCTACGCGCTCGCCGGCATCCGCAACGTCGGCGAGAAGGCAATGGAGCAGGTTGTGGCCGAGCGGCAGGCGCACGGCGCGTTCGAGAGCCTCGAGGATCTGTTCAAGCGCATGCCGCCCGGGGCGATGAACCGGCGGCAGCTCGACGGCCTGACCGGGGCGGGCGCGTTCGACAGCCTCGAGCCCAACCGCGCCAGGGTCCTGGCCAGCGCCGACATGCTGCTCGCGGTGGCCGATGCCGCCGTGCGCGAGCGCGACAGCGGGCAGGCGGGACTGTTCGGCGGTGAGGACCATGTCGCGCCTGCGTTGCGCCTCGCCGAGACCGAGGGCTGGACCCGCGCCGAGCAAATGGCGGCCGAGCGCGAGAACTTCGGCTTCTACTTCGCCGCGCATCCGGTCGAGCAGTACCGTGCGATCGCTTCGGCCAACGGCGCGCGCAGCTTTGCGAGCCTGATGGAATCTGGCGTCACCGGGGGGCGCCAGGGCGCCGTGATGGCCGCGATGGTCGAAGGCGTGAACAAGGGCCGCACCCGCCGCGGCGGCGAGTTCGTGCGCGCCGACTTCTCGGATTCCTCGGGCCAGTTCACCGCCGCCTGCTTCGAGGAAGGGCTGGTCGACAGCTTCCAGCGCTGGGCGGCCGAGGGCGTCTGTGTGCTGCTCACCGTCGAGCTCGACTCCCCGAGCCCCGACGAGCCCCCGCGCGTCACCGTGCGCGGCGCCCAGCCCCTGGCCCAGGTGCACAATGCCGCGCGGATGACGCTTACCCTCGATGTGCACAGTGCGGAGGCGTTGCAGGAACTTCGCCTGTCGCTGCGCAAGGGAGAGCCGGGCAAGGGCGAGGTCGTGGCCCGCCTGTGCATCGGCGAATCGGACGAGCCCAGGCTGCGCCTCGGCCGAGATTTCGTGATCGACGGAGAATTGGCCGAACGGCTTGCCGCTGTCGAGGGGCTGGCAAACGTCTCGCTCAAGCCGCAGCGCGGCTCGCCAACCTTGCGCCTCGTCGCCTGATCGAACCGGATTCGCGCGCCCGACCGGTGCGCACCACTGCCGCCGAAAGGAAAGGGGCCGGGAGATCGCTCTCCCGGCCCCCTTTCGTTGGCCAGCAATCCGAGTCGCTTACCTGCCCGAGCCCGGGCCGTAGCTGACCTCGACGCGGCGGTTCTGCAGCTCGCGCACGCCGTCGGCAGTCGGCACGCGCGGCATGGTCTCGCCGAACGCCTGGCTGCTGATCCGCGCGGCGGGAATGCCACGGCCGGTCAGGTAGGTCTGGACGCTCGCGTTGCGCCGCTGCGCCAGGCCCACGTTGTACTGCGCCGAACCCGACTTGTCGGTGTGGCCGGCCAGCATGATCGCGGCGGTGCCGCAGTTGGCATAGGCCGTGACCGCGTTGTTGAGGATCGTCGCAGCCTCGGGCGTGATGTCCGACTTATCCCAGTCGAAGAACACGATGTACGGCCCCTGGTTGCACCGCGGAGGAGGCGGCGGCGGGGGAGCCACCGTCTGGACCGGCGGCGGCGGGGGCGGAGGCGGAGGCGGCGGAGGCGGCGGAGGCACCGGCTCTTCCGGAGCGCCGAAGTTGTAGGTGAGGCCGCCCAGGAGCGAGTGCGAACGGAAATCCGACTCCAGGGGTTCCAACCACGGCCCGGTCATCTCGAGCCCGGGAACGTTGAAGAACTTGTACCGCAGGGTCACGTCGAGATTGTCGGAGACAGCCTGCCGAAGGCCCGCGACGACCTGCCAAGCGATCGCACCGTCGTAGTCCGAGATGAACTGGCCGTTGTTGGCAAACCTCTGCATGTCGTCGTAGTCGACCCTGGCATAACCGACACCCGCGCCGACGAACCCGCTGGTGCCGTCCTCGTCTCCGAAGTCGAGCAGACCGTTGAGCATGATGGCGACCGACTTCACGTCGCCCTGGCCATCGTAAGTGCCCAGCGGAATCGCTCCGCCGCTGGCGCCGATCAGGACGGAGTTCGAAAACGAATCCAGCTTCGCCGTCTTGTAAGAGCCTTCGGCTTCGAGCCTGAACGTGCCCAGGTCGTAGCCCATGTAGAAGGCGCCTTCCCAGCCGTACTCGTAGTCGAGCGAGATGGCGTCATCGACGCCGCTGCGATTTATCTTGGTATCCTCGGCGATAATTCCGCCGAAATCGCCACCGAGATAGAAGGCATCGTCACGCGCGACTGCAGGGGACGCGATGACTGCCGTCGCAGTGGCGAGTCCCAATCCTAACTTTCGCATATTGGTTCCCCTTAAGTCAGGCCGCCCGGTGGATCCCTCGCCCACCCGGAATGCAAGCGGCGCAACTGTTGCCATGACTCTCGGCGGGGTCAAGCGTTCCTTGCTGCAACGCATCGTAAATTGGCGCGGTATTTCTGCAACACAAGGTCGCATAAAAAGGGCCGGGAACTGGCATTTCCCGGCCCTTTCATTGACTTGCGGGCGATGCTTACCTGCCGGAACCCGGTCCGTAGGTCATTTCGACCCGGCGGTTTTGCAGTTCGCGCACGCCGTCGGCCGTGGGCACGCGCGGCATGCTCTCGCCGAACGCCTGGCTCGTGACGCGCGTCGCGGGGATTCCCCGGCCCGCCAGATACGTGCGGACGTTTCCGGCGCGGCGCTCGGCGAGGCCCATATTGTAGGCGTCCGAACCCGACTTGTCGGTGTGCCCGGCGAGCATGACCGAAGCCGTCCCGCAGGCACCGTAGGCCGTGACCGCGTTGTTGAGAATCGTGGTCGCCTCGGGGGTCAGCTTGTCGCTGTCCCAGTCGAAGAACACGATGTACGGGCCCTGGTTGCAGCGCGCCTGCGGCGGCGGCGGGGGGGCCACGGGCGGCGGCGCGGGAGGCGGC
>DATDLP010000231.1:0-4139 GCA_036519255.1 Croceibacterium sp. | reverse complement strand
GCAGGTGAGCCATGCCGAGCAGAAGCCACAGCGCCAGCAGGGACGGAACGGCGCTGACCTGCGACCAGGCCAGCATCGGATTGTGGCTGCGGCCCGCGAGCAGCACGCCGTTGGCTGCCCCCTCGCCGACGAAAACCGACGAAAAGCCGAACGCCAGCGCGAACTGGAGCACTGCCATCGGGATCAGCAAGCCCAGCGCGAGCGCATAGCGCGCCAGGACGAGGCGCCCTTCCGCATGCTCGGGCATCGCGCGCCAGGCAGTGGCCAGGCAACCGGTCGCGAAGGCCAGCGCCCTGCCCTCGGCGCGCGCCTCGTCGAACTCCACCCGCATCGCGAGCGCCCATTCGCGGCGGCTTTCACCCAGGCAGCAGACGGCAAGTGCCATCACCGCCCGCGCGACGGCCGCGGTCATGCGAGCGCGGCCTTGCCGGAAACGGCCGCGCCGGGGCGTTCGCTCTCGCGCGCGAGCGCGATCCCCGCGACCGTCAGCCGGTAGGCGTGGCGCGCGGGCCGGCCGGGCCGTTCGGGCTCGCGCCATTCGGCTTCGATCAGCCCCTTGTCGGCCATGCGCATGAGCAGCGGGTAGAGCGTGCCCGACGAAAGCCCGGTTTCCTTCATCAGGTCGTAGCCGTGCCGCCACTGCTGCGATTTCGCCGACAACGCCTCGAGCAGGATGAGCATCTGCTTCGAGGGGCGGCGGGTGCGGGACATGCGCTATCACAACCTAAGTAGAGTTAGGTGTCAAGGCGGCGGGATCGCGCTGCGCAACGGTGCAGGGTCAAGGGACGGGGTCTGGCGCAAGCACCGGCCCCAACCCGCATGTGCAGCCCCTAATCCACGTCCTCGACCTCGACCGTCTCACCGGTCACCCGCTGCGCGAGCGCGGCTGCGATGAAGTCGTCGATCTTGCCGTCGAGCACGTCGCCGGGCGCGGTCGAGGTCGTGCCGGTGCGCAAGTCCTTGACCAGCTGGTACGGCTGCAGGACGTAGCTGCGGATCTGGTGGCCCCAGCCGATCTCGGTCTTGGCCTCGTACTCGCTGCCCGCCACGGCCTCGCGCTTGGCCAGCTCGGCCTCGTAGAGCCGGGCCTTGAGCATGTTCATCGCGGTGGCGCGGTTCTTGTGCTGGCTGCGGTCGTGCTGGCTGGCGACGACGATGCCGCTCGGCACGTGGGTGATGCGGACCGCGGAGTCGGTGGTGTTGATGTGCTGCCCGCCCGCGCCGCTGGCGCGATAGGTGTCGATCCGCAGCTCGCTCTCGTTGATCTCGATCTCGATGTTGTCGTCGATCACCGGATAGACCCACACCGAGCTGAAGCTCGTGTGGCGCCGGGCCGAGCTGTCGTAAGGGCTGATGCGCACAAGGCGGTGCACGCCGCTCTCGGTCTTGGCGTAGCCGTAGGCGTTCTCGCCCTTGATCAGCAGCGTGGCCGACTTGATCCCGGCCTGCTCGCCCGCGCCGTACTCGACCACCTCGACCTTGTAGCCCTTGCGCTCGGCCCAGCGGCTGTACATCCGCAGCAGCATCTCGGCCCAGTCCTGGCTCTCGGTGCCGCCGGCGCCGGCGTGAATCTCGAGGTAGGTGTCGTTGCCGTCGGCCTCGCCGCCGAGCAGCGCCTGGACCTTGTCGGCGTCGGCCCGCGTGGCGAGCGCCTGGAGCGACGCGAGGCCCTCTGCGACGACCGCGTCGTCGTCCTCCATCTCGCCGAGCTCGACGAACTCGACCGCGTCGGCCATCTCGCGGCCGATCGCGTTGACGGTGCCGATCGCGCCCTCGAGCCGGCGCCGCTCGCGCATGACCTCCTCGGCCTGCTTGGGATTGTTCCACAGCGTCGGGTCCTCGACCCGCGCGTTGAGCTCGTCGAGGCGGCGCACCGCGCGATCCCAGTCGAGCGAGCGGCGCACGAGCGCGAGCGCTGCCTCGATCCGGTCGATATGGGCCTGCCCTTCGGCACGCATGCGAAGTTCTCCGTGGGAAAGGAGGGCGCCCTAGCGCAGGGGCGGTACGAGGGGAAGTGGGGGCGAGACGACCCCGTCATCCCGGCGAAAGCCGGGACCTCGTGCGGCGATGCTGTGCCTTGCGGCGCGAGGTCCCGGCTTTCGCCGGGATGACGGAGGCGTGAGGTCCCGGCTTTCGCCGGGATGACGGAGTGCTAGAGTGCCTGCACCGCCGCGAGCGTGCGGGTGACGTGCTGGCTCCAGTCGAGGTCCGAGTGGACCATGACGATCTCGCCGTTGGGCTTGATCACGTAGGAGGTGCGGCTGGTCAGCGCGTCGTTGCGCTGGCCGTTGAAATCGAGCGCGACGTCGAACGCCTGGATCGTGGCCGGAGTGGCGCGCGCGACCGGGAACGCGCCCGCGCATTCCTTCTTCGAGAACTCGGTGAGATCCTCGAGCGTGTCGCCCGACATGCCGACCACTTGCGCACCGGCGCGCTTGAAGTCGCCGATCTTCTCGGCGAACGCCTTGGCCTCGAGGTTGCACCCCGGGGTATTCGCCTTGGGGAAGAAGTACAGCACCACCGGCCCGCTGCGCAGCGCCTGCTGCAGGTTGAACGGGAACGGCTTGCCGTCGAGCGCGCCTTGCGTGACCAGCGAAGGGACATGCGCCCCCTGCTGCAGCGCAGCCGTGCCCGGAGTGGCGAGAAGCGCGGCAACCGCGGCGGCGAGCATGAGGCGGCGTTTGGTCATACGTTGATTATGCACGCAGTCCGGACAGAGTCCATATGAACAATTGTCGCGCGTGCCCGAAAGTCCGGATCAGTAAATCCCGCCGCTTTCCTCGACGAAATCGGTCTGCTGCTCGCCCGCGCCTTCGGCCGCGCCGCTCGCCGAGGCGGTGCCGGGGCCGCGCCGCAGTTGAGCGAGCACCAGCTCGCGCAGCTGGTCGGTCTCGTCCTGGCGCCGGGTGCGCTTGGGTTCGGTGTCGGGCTTGAAGGCTTCCCAGATCACGGCCGCCTGCGGCTGCTCGGTCGGCCAGCCGTCGAACACGCGGCGACCGCTGCGCCGGTCGATCCGCACCATGCGCACGCCGTTGGGGGCGAGGAACGGCCGCCCGGCCCATTTCGCGCGCGTCTCCTGCACGAACTGCTTGAAGATCGGCGCCGCGACGCGGCCACCCTGCGCCCAGCCGCCGAGGCTGCGCGGGCGGTCGTAGCCGATGTAGACCCCGCCGACGATGTCGGGCGAGCCGCCGACGAACCACACGTCAGTCGGGCCGGTGGTGGTGCCGGTCTTGCCGAACAGCGGCATCTTGAGGTCGCGCAAGGTGGTCGCGGTACCGCGCTGGACCACGCCCTCGAGCATGTGGGTGACCTGGTAGGCGGTGCGCGCATCGAGCACCTGCCGACCCTGCTCGCGCAGCCGCGGCATCGGCTTGCCGTCCCAGGCTTCCATGTTGCAGCCGGTGCAGTCGCGCTCGTCGGCGCGCCAGATCACCTTGCCGCGGCGGTCCTGCACGTAGTCGATCAGCGTCTGCTGGTGTTGCAGGCCGTTGTTGACCAGCGCGGCGTAGGCGTTGACCATCTTGGCGACCGTGGTCTCGCCCGCGCCGAGCGCGAACGACAGGTAGTTCTGGTACTTGCCGATGCCGACGCGGTTGAACGTGTTGTTGACGTTCTCCATCCCGGCGTCCGCGGCGATGTGCACCGTCATCAGGTTGCGCGACTGCTCGAGCCCCCAGCGCATCGTGTGCTCGCCGCCGCCCTCGCCGCCGAAGTTGCGGAAGCACTTCTCGCCGAGCCCGGCGCCCTGGTAGACGCAGTACGACTGGTCGGGGATCATCGACGCCGGGGTCATCCCCTGGTCGAGACCCGTGGCATAGACGAACGGCTTGATCGTCGAGCCCGGCTGGCGCTGGGCCTGGGTCGCGCGGTTGAAGTCGCTCAGGCGGAAGTCGAACCCGCCCTGCATCGCCAGCACGCGGCCGGTGTTGGGGTCCATCGCCAGGAAGCCGCCCTGCACCTCGGGCACCGTGCGCACCGCCCAGGCGTTGCCGTTCGGCGCGACCGCGGTGACGTCGCCGATCTTCAGCGCGTCCGGCAGCCCGACCAGCGGCGCTTCGTCGCCGTTGGAGAAGCCGATCCGCGCCGACGAGCCGGCCCGGTCGGTGACCACGCCGATGCGCCAGTCCTGGTAATTG
>DATDLP010000230.1:0-2333 GCA_036519255.1 Croceibacterium sp. | reverse complement strand
TTGCGCGCCGAGTGCGGCGCGCTGCTCGGCCAGACGCCGGGCCTCGCCCTCGAGCCGCGCCAGCCTTGCCTGGGCCTGTGCCACCTCCGCTTCCGCGATGCGCCATTCGGCCTCGACCCCGGCGTGGTCGGCGGTTGCCTTGGCCAGGGCCAGCTCGGCCGCGCGCCCGGCGCGCTCGGCGTCCTCCGCCGCGCGGGCCAGCTCGGGCCGGCGCGCCTCGTCGGCGGCCAGCGCCGCTTCGCCCGACGACAAGTCCTGCGCCAGCTTGCGCAAAGCCTCGGCTGCGTCCCTGGTCAGCCGGTCGGCGTCGCCGCGATCTTCCTCGAGCCGCCGCCGTTGCCGGTCGAGATCGGCGAGCCGCTGCTCGGCTGCCTCGAGCTGGCTCGCGAGCGCAGCCATGCGGTGCCCGTGCGCGCTGGCATCGTCGCGCCGGTCGGCGAGTTCCTCGCGCACTTCGGCGAGCTTCTCGGCGGTCGCGTGCTGCGCCTTCTGGGTCGCCTGCACCGCGACCTGCGCAGCCTCGACGCGGGCATTGGCCTCTTTCGCTTGCGTGCGCGCAGCGGCGGCGGCTGCCGCAGCGTCGCGCCACCGCGCGAACAGCAGTCGCGCCTCGGCCTGCTGGATCTTTTCGGTCAGCGCCTTGTACCGCTCGGCTTGCTTCGCCTGACGGCGCAGCGAGGCGATCTGGCTGTCGAGCCCGGCCATCAGGTCCTCGAGCCGCGCCAGATTGACCTCGGTCTGCCGCAGCTTGCCCTCGGCATCGCGCCGCCTGACGTGCAGGCCCGCAATGCCCGCCGCTTCCTCGAGCATCATGCGCCGCTCGGTCGGCTTGGCAGCGATCACGGCCGCGATCTTGCCCTGGCTCACCAGCGAAGGGCTGTGCGCGCCGGTGGCCGCGTCGGCGAACACCAGTGCCACGTCCTTGGCCCGCACGTCGCGCCCGTTGACGCGATAGGCGCTGCCGGCACCCCGCTCGATCCGGCGGGTGACCTCGAGCTCCTCGCCCTCGGCGTCGCTTGCATGAAGCACCACTTCGGCGAAATCGCGCGGCGGGCGCTGCGCGGTGCCGGCGAAGATCACATCGTCCATCCCGCCCGAGCGCATAGACTTGGCCGAGGTCTCGCCCATGACCCAGCGGATCGCTTCGAGCAGGTTGGACTTGCCGCAGCCGTTGGGGCCGACGACCCCCGTCAGCCCGGGTTCGATGCGCAGCTCGGCCGGCTCGACGAAGCTCTTGAAGCCCGCGAGCTTGAGCTTGCGGATCAGCATCGCGTGGGCCGGCTCCGGCGCAAGGCTACCTCGCCCCGGCTCGCTGCAGCGCGGCCTCGACCGAGGCCCAGTTGGTCTCGTCCATGCGGCTGCCGTTGATGAAGAAGGTCGGCGTTCCCGTCACCCCGTCCTTGTCCGACTGGGCCTGCAGGCTCTGCGCCAGCGCCTGCATCGCCGCGAAGTCCGACAGGCACTGCCGCGCCTGGTCGGCCGCGATCCCGCGCTGGGCGAAGAACTCGAGCAACTGCCCCTGCTCGGCATAGGCGACGAACCGCTGGTCCTCCGGCAGGCTCATCGCCTGCTCGATCGCCGCGGCGTTGGCCTGGATCGGATCGAGCACCGCGTTGAGGTTGCCCCACAGCTGCTCGGCCAGCAGCGGACCGGCTTCCTTCGGCGCGCACTTCAGCAGACGGGTGAGCACGAGGTCCACCGCGCCGTGGAGCGGCACGCTGCGCAGCTCCCAGCTGACGCGTCCGCTGCTAACGTACTCGTCGCGCAGTGGCTGCATGCCGGTCTGCGAGAAGTTCGCGCACGCCGGACAGGTCAGCGAGCCGTACTCGACAAGCTTGATCGGCGCCTGCGGATTGCCGACCAGCCACCCGCCTTCGGGGGTCAGCGCCACGGCATCGACCCACTGCTGGCCGGCCGGCGCGGCGATCTTCGCGATCGGCTCGCTCGACGGCAGCCCGCCCACGTCGGTGTCGCCGCATGCGGCGAGGCCGAGCGCCAGCGGCGCGGCGCAAAGAGCTAGGGCGAGACGGCGAAGGCTGGACATCGGACGGGTTCCCTTGCGGAAATGAGGAAGGCTAGACGATGGCTGCGGGCGGTAGAAGCGCGGCGCGGTGCTTTCCACAGCTAAGCATGCTTAACGCCGCGCCCGCGTTCAGAGGAAGTCTTTCAGCTGCTGCTCGAGCGCGGGCCAGGTGTGCGTGCCCGGCATGACGATGCCGTTGATGGTGAAGCTCGGCGTGGAATCGATGCCCGGCCGCTTCCAGTCCTTGTCCGACTGCTGGGCGAACCGGTTCGCGGCAGCCTCGTCGCTCAGGCAGCGGTCGATCTCGGGA
>DATDLP010000229.1:0-6128 GCA_036519255.1 Croceibacterium sp. | reverse complement strand
ATATGCTTGGAAGCCGCCACGGGCTCCGGCGAGCTGCCTTCGTGCGAAGCTTCCGCCTCGCGCAACTCCGCAACCGGCGCGCCGACACCGACAGGCGGGATCCGCGCGAGGACCGCTGCCGCGAGCGATTCGATGCAGTCGGCCAGCAGCGCCTCTGTCACGAGCACCGCGGCGGTCTCCCCCGTCACGTCCCACGCCGCCTCGTCGAGCCGCCGGTCGATCCACTGCGCGAGCGTCTCGCGCCGCCATTCGGGCACCGCGAGGATCCAGAACCACGCGAACGGCGTGCGCCCGCGCGCGAGCTCGCGCATCAGCAGCGTGCGCGCCTCGGCCAGGTCCCTGAACCAGACGCAGTCCGCGTTCTCCGCGCCGCTCGCCCCGCCGTGCTGAGCGCTTGCGCGCAGGGCGCGCCAGGTGCTTGCGGCGGCATGCGTGACGGCGCGTTCGGTGAGCCCGATCCGCCCGAGCGCGAAGCTGCGCACCAGCACCAGCCGTCCGTCGTCGACCACTTCGGTGCGCAATGCGTCCACCACGGCGAATTCCACCCGCCCGGCGCTGGCGGGATCGCCCCGAAACCGCAGCTGCCGGACCTCGACCTGCGACATCGGCAGTCCTCACACCACCTTCTTGACCTGCGCCGTCAGCTCGATCCGCATCGAGGGAACGATGGTCGAAACCTGGATGAACGTGCTGACGATGCGCGCGCCGACCTGGCCGTCGCCGATGTCGTCGATCACCGCTTTCGAGATCAGCCGGTCCTTGCCGTCGCGGATCAGCGCGACCATCCCCTTGCGCGCCTCGCGCGTGTCGACCGTGAGCACCAGCCGCGAGCCGATCCGCGCGGGTGCCTCCTGCACCAGCCGCGCGGGAATCATACGGCTGACCGGCGAATGCGCCGCGAGCAGCATCGCCACGCGGACGAGGTCGTTGACGAAATCGCGCGCGTTGGCGTTGTTGCGGTCGATCCGGCTGAACAGGTAGTCGACCAGCGCCTGCAGGTTCTTGCGCTCCTGCCGCGGCAGCTCGCCCCAGCGCGGCAGCCCGGCGAGGTTCGACAGGTCGGCGGGCCGGTCGAATTCGGACAGGATCTCGGCCCACGCCAGCCGTACCACCGGCGGCACCTCGGCGAAGCCCGCGTGCAGGCAGCCGCCGATCTCGGCAAAGCCCGCGATCTCGGCCGAAGCCATCGAGGTCAGCTTGGGATAGCGGTGCTTGCCCGCCGACAGGTCGGACAGGGTGGCGATGTCGTGCAGATAGCCGTGCAGCTCGGACAGGCTCCGGACCTGCGCCGCGATGTCGATCTGGGCCTTCGCCAGCCGCCGCTGGATCAGCGCCTGCTGCTGCGCGTGCAACGCCTGCAGCGCGCTGCCCATGAACCGGGCCGCGCCGTAGTGCGCATAATGCGCATAGTGCGCCTGGATCGCGCGCGACTCCTGGGCCAGCGCCTGCGTCGCTGTCGCAAGCCTGCGGCTGTATTCGAGCGCCTCGGCCGCAGCTTCCATCCGGTCGATCCGCTCGACCTCGGCGGCGACGCGCGGGAACCATTTGACCGGCGAATCCGCCAGCAGCGCGGTGTAGCGCTTGAGTTCGTCGGGCGTGTCGGGATGCTCGCGCTGGCAGGCTGCGAGCGGCTGCTCGGCGAGCCCCGAGAGGATGTCCTGCAGCGGGACCGGCGCGCGGGTGTCGCACTCGCGGATCCGGCGATAGCCGATCGCGCCGACGTGGTCGGCGAGGATCGCCGTGCGGCGGGCGTTGAGCGCGTCGACTCGCGCGGTCTCTTCCTCAAGCAGCATCTGCGCGGTGGCGATGTCGTGCCGCGCTTCCTCGAGCTCGGTGTCGATCTGGCGCAGCAGCACGCTGGCATTTCCCGCGAGGCCGAGGATGTCGTCGCGCAGCTCGCGCACGCGGTCGGTGAGCGATTCGTACAGCGCGATCCGTCCCTCGACGAGGCGCATCAGCGCGATCGCGTTGTCGATCGCGTTGACCGCGGCGGTGAAGTAGCTCGATTCGTGCTTGTTGTCGGACTTCTCGATCATCACGTCGAGATCGACGTATTTCCGCTGGCCGACGTCTTCGAACTTCTGGTCTTCGAACAGCGTCGCGAGCGTCGGCGCCTGGGTGGATGGAGGCAAGCCCGCGCGGATCGCGAAGCCGGGTACGCCGAGATCGCCGAGCGGCACGCCGGGCGGGCGGCCGAAGATGCGGCTGATCAGCGTGCGCGGCTCCATCAGCGAACGCAGCGTCTGCAGCACCGCGGCCTTGCTGGCGATCGCGTATTCGAGCGCCTGCACCGCGGGCGAGGGCTTGAGCCGCTCGGCCACGCTGATCGTCCGCTCGACCAGCCCCGGCACGGGCCGTTGCGCGCGCACGTCCCGCGGAACGTAGGCCGTGGCCGCGAGCGAGATGCGGTTGGCCGTGATCGACGTCGCCGGTGCCACCGTCGCCGGCTGGAACAGCGTCAACGCGCTCGACGCACTCATCGCGGCGAACGACGAGATCGTCGTGAGCGGCGTGGCGGCGATCGCCGCCGGAGCGAACGTCGCAATCGTCGCGGTCGGGGCTGGCGCAGGGGCGGGCGAGACGAACGAGATCGCGCCGGCCCGCAGGCTCGCCATCGTCACGTTGTTGGTCATGGTCCGGGCGAGGAACAGCGAGTTGTTGAGCGGCGGCGAAGGGGGCGGTGGTGGCGGAAGCTGCCTGCCCGGCACGGCCTCGAAGTCGAATTCGTCGGCGGTGCGCTTGCGCGCGGTCTCGATGAACTTGTTGATCCCCTCGCTGGTCGCGCGCGCGCCTTCGTCGCGCAACGCGAGGTCGGCGAGCGAAGGGGAAGTGACGAGGCGCGACGCGCTGTCGGCACCGAGCATGAACTGCCGCACCCGGTAGATATCCGACCGGGCGCGGATGAACCCGACGTCGACCGCGTCGTTGGTCGCCGCGATCTTGGCCTCGACTTCCGCGAGGTAGGAATCGAGCCCGACTTCCTCGAGCCGCTTCATGTCGTCGGCGAGGAAAGTCTGGTTCCACTCCTTCTTGAGCGACTCGACCGCCCCCACTAGGCGACCTTCGGCCACGCGCGAAGTGCCGAAGTCGGGAATCTCGCCGCGATCGGGCTCGGGCACGTCGGCCCACGGCCAGCCGCCGGTCGAATCGCCGTTGACCGAGCTGGTGAACACCCCGCTTCCCGGCGCCTCGTCGGCCAGCCAGACGATCTCGTTGCCGACCGCATCGGTCTTGCCGAACGCCCCGTACTCGACATCGCCGCCGGCCTGGCCGAACTCGATCCCGCTGATGCGCTTGCCCACCAGGTTGGCCTGGAGTGGCAGCCACGGCTTGTCGGCCAAGACCTCGAGCCGGATCCAGCTGCCGCTCTCGGGCACGTCGCCCTGGTCACGGCCGGCGAGGCCCGTGACCTCGAAGGCGAGCGGCAGCTTGGCCGGCTCGCCCCAGTACACGCCCGGCCCGAAGACCGGCGCGCCGGGCGCAACTCCGGGCACGTTGGTCGGCGAGGCGAGCCGCAGCGACAGGCCGGTCAGCGTCTTGCCGTCGTGGACCTTGAGCCAGAACCAGATCGTGTCGCCGGCCGCTATGGTCAGCGTCGCCTGGGTCGTGACGCCGTGCACGCGCGTGGTCGCGCCGGCGGCGAAGCGGCGTGTGCGCGCGACGTTGAGCGGCGCCAGCAGGCCAGCGGCAATCAGCTCGCTCGGCGGCGAGCCTATTTCGGGCCAGCTCTGCGGCTTACCTGAGACGCTTTCGGACAGCCGGTCGAACCGGCGCCGGACCAGCTCGCGCCGCCCGAGATGGCGCGCGCGATTGCCCTCGAACTCCTCGATCGCCTCGGCGAACGCGGGGTCGACCACCGCGGTCTGCAGCAGCCCGGGCTCGTACAACTGATCGGGCACCGGAATCAGCAGCTCGACCTGGTCGGCCACCGCCATGTTGTAGGGGATCAGCGAAGCCGCCCCGCGCACCGCGATCTCGAGATCGCTGCGCGGGATCGGGATCGCGGTCACCGCGAAACCGCCGGGGAAGAACCGCTGGCGGCGCGTGGCCGGATCGAAGCTCGTTCCCGGCAGCACCCCGGCCGGCGGGATGCGCGGGAACGCGCGCCGCAGCGATTTCGGGTCGAGGTCGGGCATCGTCCCGAGGTGTTCGACCAATTGCTCGATGCGAGCCTGCCACAGCTGCGGATTGCCGCTCTTGGGGACCATCGCCGTGCGATTGCGCGGGGCGCCGCCCTTGCGCACGACCGCGCTGCGATCGATGAACTCGAGTTTCCAGTCGTCGGCGAAGCCGACCAGCGCCAGCGGCACGCCCCAGGCCTCCCAAGGGTGCATCTCGTCGCCCTGCAGGCTGCGCTCGACGTCGAACACGCGATAGGCGAGCACGTTGCGCAACGCGGCGTTGCGCGGCGGCATCGCGTAGTCCGAACCGCCTTCACGCGCGACCATCTCGGCCGGCCAGAAGTAGAGCAGCAGCCGGCACCCGTCGATTCGCTGCAGGTCCGAATAGGGATCGTCGCGCGGGTCGGGCGGGCAATCGTCGCGCGGGCGGCCGACGATCGTCGCGCGCACCGGCTGTGCCACGAGGATCGCCGCGCGCGGCAGCTGCGTTGCTGCCGGCTTGCTCACCGCCTCGGCGAGCGGCATCGCCACCGTGTGCGGCAGCTCGGGCATCAGGCGCACCGCAAGCGGCTCGTCGTCGGCGAGCCGCCCGAGGCCGGTTGCCCGCGCCGAGCTGCTCGTGCTGCGCGGCGTGCTGAGGTCGGCTGCGTCGTCGCCGCTGCGCAGCGCGTCGGCCATCGCGCGCGGCACGACCACCTGCACCTCGCCGAGCCTGATCCGGCGCGAGGAGCCCACGGTCACGTCCTCGCCCGAGCGGGCCAGCCCGAGGCCGGGCGACAGCCGCAGCCACGCCTCGTCCGGCTTGTTGCCGATGCTCAGCCCGTCGGTGGTGATCGCGAGCCCGTCGACCACCCCGGCGGTCATCGTCATGCCATGAAGCCGCTGCAGGCCCGAGCGCATGTCCTGCTCGGCGGTCAGCGCCTTGTCGGACACCGCGCGGCCGGTGAACGCATTAATGCGCCGCCGCCAGACGCCGGGCTGGTCCGGCTTGAGCTTCGGGTCGACGCCGATCACGTGCTCGTCGGCGAGAGACTGGCGGATGGGGCCGATCACTTCCATGGTTACGCCTCCTGGGCCGGCTCTCAGGCGAGCGACTTCGCGATCTCCGCGAGCGCGGCGCCGTCGTTCTTGGTGGCCGCAGCCTTGATCTTGTCGGCGATCTCGGCCCGCTGCTCGGGCTTGACCTTGCGCAACGCGGCATCGAGCTCGAGCGCGACGCCGCTGTCGCCGATCGCGATGGCCTGCTTGGGTGTCGGCCACTCTTCGCCGAGCAGCGGATCGATCACCGCAAGGCCCTCGCCGAGCCGCGGGCTCGCATAGTCCTGGGCGATGTCGAGCACCTCGGCCTCGCTCAGGTCCATCTCGGTGTCGTCGCGCGCGACCGCCGTCGCACCCCGAATGCTGGCAAGGTTGAACCGGGCCAGGCCCTCGCGGGCAGCCGAGAAGTCGGAAGACCCGCGCACCACCGAAGCACGGAGGCTGACCTCGGGCTCGGCCGGGATGAAGATCGGCGGGCTCGTCGTGGTGCCGGGCCGCGGCTTTGTCGTCGGGGGCTCGGGCGTGGGCGCCGGCGACGGGACCGGCTCGGGTGGAGGCGCCGAAACCTTCTCGAGGTCCGCGATCACCGCGGCGGTCATGATGTCCGACGCGGCGATCGTCGGCGAGGCGAGCAGCGCGATGACACGGGCAACGGCCTGCGGCGTCGCGCGTGAATCGACCATCGCCAGCCGCTTCTCGAGCTTGAGCCGCGCGAGGTTCTCGTTGACCAGCGAGGAGATCACGATGTCGTCGCCGCCGACCGCGATCGGCAGACCCTCGGTGTTGGTGCGATAGGCCACCGCGCGGCGGCGCACGTACCACAGCAGCGCCGGCAGGTCCTCGCGCACCGGCAACGCGCCGACGGCCTCGGCGAAGGCCGCGTGCCACGCCTTGCGCTCGAGCCGCGCTGCCTCCTCGGCGCGATCGCCCAGGCCATCGCGCACCGCGGCCTCCATCGCCTTGCGCCGC
>DATDLP010000228.1:0-5287 GCA_036519255.1 Croceibacterium sp. | reverse complement strand
CCTCGGGCCGGACAACACGCCCGAGGTTCCGGCGCCGGTGCTCGCGCCGACCGACATGGCGCTCGGGACCGAGCAGATCCTGCACATCGCGCGCGACGGCGCGGTGCTCTATCGCGATTTGCGCGGCCGCTACCCCGTGGTGCGCGCCGCGCGGGGCGACTTTGCGGCGCACCTGCTCGCGCCGCGCCCGGCAGGCGGGGTGTGGGCGTTCGACCAGACGCGCAATCGGCTCGCGATCGTGCGCGGCTACCCGCTGCGACCGATCGGCCTCAGTGATCCGGCACCCGACCGCTTCGTGCCCGACGATCCCAATGCCGATCCGCCGCGGGTCGAGCCGTTCCGCGGCAAGACGCTGCCCGCGCCGTGGGAAGCGGTCGCGCTCGCCGCGTCGCCGGGCGGCCGGCTCGCGCTGCTCGCCTGGCGGCCCGGCGCGGACGCGGGGATCTTCGTGCTCGAGGACGACAGGTTCGTGCTGCGCGCACGCACCGGCGGGATTCGCTTCCCGTGGTCGCTGGCCTGGCTCGGCGAGGATCGCGTGGCGCTGATCGCCTCGGAAGGTGCGAAGCCGGGCCGGCAGGCATACGTCTACCCGGTCGACCTGCCGCTCGAGGACGAGGCGCTGCCCGAGGGCCGCATCTACCTGCTGCGCGATGCCTGGCCGGGGCGGTTCTGCAACCGACTCGGCGAGGAGCCGACTTACCTGACCGCAACGTCACCGGCCGAACCGCCCGCGGCGGTGCGGCGCCTGCTCGCGCTTTCAGGCGTGCGCTATGCGCGCAAGGGCAGCGTGCTGATCGGGCCGATCGACAGCGGCCGCGAAGGCGCGGTGTGGCATCGGGCCTATCTCGAGGCCGCGGTTCCCGGCCACTCGTCGATGCGGATCGAGGTCTATGCCCGTGACAGCGCGGGCGAGCCAAAGCTTCCTGGCGAGGAGGACGCGCCCGCGTGGGCGCCGCACGTGGTCTCCGCGCGGCGGCAGACCGGCGAGCCGGTGGCGCAAGCCGCATGGTCCTCGATGGCGAGCGAGCTGCCCGCGACCGAACCGCTGCTGCAGTGCCCGCCGCGGCCCGACGAGTCGGGCCTGTTCACCGTGCTGATCCAGCACACCGACCGCAAGGTCCGCCGCGTCGCCGGGCGCTACGCCTGGCTGCACCTGACTCTCGAGGGCGACGGGCGCGACACGCCCGAGCTCGCGGCGATCCGGCTGTTCGCGCAGCGCTTCTCGTACCGTGATCGCTACTTGCCCGACTTCTACTCCGAGAGCCTGACCGGCGCCGATGCCGAGGCGCCCGGCAGCGCCTCGCCGGCCGACTTCCTCGACCGGCTGCTGTGCCTGTTCGAAGGCGAGCTGACCGAGCTCGAAGGCCGCATCGCCGGCAGCTGGATGCTCACCGACCCGGCTGCCGCGCCTGACGCCGCGCTGCCGTGGATCGGCAGCTGGATCGGCCTCGAGGCGCGCCCGGCCGAGCGGCCCAACCTGCTGCGCGAGCGGCTCAGGGCCGCGCCCTATACCGCGCAACTGCACGGAACGCTCGGCGGTCTGCTGGCCGCGCTCGAACTGGCGACGGGCGGTCGCTGCGTGTTCGGCGGCGCGATCGACGGCGATGCGCCGCCCGAGCGGTTCGGCAGCCTGGTCATGGCGCGGCACGGCGAGCTCGGCGTGCGCGCGCTTCTGCTCGGGCAGGATACCACCGGGCGGCCCGCGATCCTCGTCGGCGGTGCGGTCACGCGCGGCGACGCGGTCGCGGTCGAGGGCTTCCGCATGCGCCGCACGTTCGCGACGATCCTCGGTGCCGACCTCGCCGACGAAAGCGACCCGCTCACGCTCGGCCTCGCCACCTCGGGCAACTCGTTCGTCGGCGATACGCTGATCCTCGGCGACAAGGCGCGCGCCGAGCTGCTGAGCCTGTTCCGACCCGAGATCGAGACCGCGCAGGCCGAGAGCGACGGGGTGGCGGCGTTCTTCGAGAAGCTCGCCAACCGCGTGCTGGTGCTCGTACGCGGGGTGTCCGACCGCGCCGAGCTGGCGCGGCTGCGCGGGGTCATTGAGGACGCCATCCCTGCGCACATCGAGCCGCAAGTGTTCGCCGCGCACACCCCGCTGATCGTCGGCGCGGCCTCGCTGGTCGGAATCGACACCTACCTCACCACCGAGCCCGGGGTCGAACGCGTGCGGCTCAACCACAGCGTGCTCGGCGCGGGCGACCAGATCATCGGCGAGGGCTGGCTCGATGGGCGCGCCGACGGACCGATGGCGCCCGCGCCGGTCGCCGCGGCGCAGGGGCCGGCGAAGGTCACGCGCGGCGCGCCGTTCGTGATCAGCGCGCTGACCTCGGCCGCGGGCCGCGGCCGGGCGATCGAACGCTACATCTGGACCTGGGAACAATAGCCGCATGCCGACGAGCAACGGAGACTGATCATGGCCAACTTCAAGGTGAAAGTGCCCATCGCGCAGAACACGCCGACCATCCAGGTCGACGGAACCGACACCGGCGCGCTCCCGCTCGGCGAGAACCGCTTCTCGCTGGTCGTAGTCGACGACAGCGGCAACGAGTCGGCCCCGGTGCTGCTGGTGGTGACGGTGGTCGACACCGACAAGCCGACTGCGGTGCTCAACGTCGTCAACGGCGCGGGCGCAGTGCTCTCGGCTAGCGTCCCGTTCGGCAGCCCCTTCATCCTCTCGGGCGCCGCGTCGGTCGACAAGGCACCCGGCAAGATCAAGGAATACCGGTTTACGCTGCTCGACCGGACGGTGGTGTGACGCGTGGTCCAGCTGGTCCCCGGCAAACCGCACCGCAGCAAGGAGCCGCAGGTGGTGGTCGACAACCCGCTGGAGCCGGGGCGCTACCGATTCAGCCTGGTGGTGCTCGACGACGCGGACAACGAGAGCGTGCCGTTCGAGTTCGTGGTCAGCGTGGTCGAGCAGGTCCGGCCCGTGCTGCGCCCCGAGATCCTGCGCGAGGAGCCGATCCTGCGCCGGCCGATCGTGCTCGACTCGCTGCGGAACATCCGGCCGCGATGACCGCCGCCTTTTCCATGACCCTCCACACAAGGAGCAGGCCCCGTGGCACTCGCTGATCCCTTCGCCCCGACCGATCCGATCGAAGCGCGGCCCGTCCCAGAGCGCGTCAACTACGCGACCGGGATGCTGCTGCAGGCCGACGATTTCGAGGCCGAGCAGACCTATCACCGCGGGCGGCTGGCGCAGCTTTCGCGCTACCTGCTGGGACACGGCACGCTTGCCGGCCTCCGGGTGGTCGGCCCCGGCGCCGACGACAACCTGCTCGAGCTCAAGGTCGAGCCCGGCCTCGCGATCGACCGCCACGGCCGGCTGATCGAGATCCCGGCCGCGCAGTGCATCCGCCTCGCGCCGTGGTTCGAGGCGCAGGACGACCGCTTCCTGCGCGCAGCGACGCACGATTCGCCGCGCACCTCGCTGCCGCAGGCGGTCGTCGCCGACGTGTTCCTCTCAGCCCATCGCTGCGGGCGCGGCAAGACCCCGAGCTTCTCGAGCGGGCCGTTCGACGCGCTCGACGCGCTGGTCCCCGCGAGGATCGGCGAGACCGGGCATCTCGAGCTCGTGCTGCGGATGGAAGGCAACCCCGATCCGGAAGGCGGGCCCGGCGTGGCCGGCGATATCCCGACGCCGAAGAACTTCTGGCCCGGCGGCGGCGCCAACGCGAACAAGATGCTCGAGGCGGTGCTCGGCAGCTGGAACGTCGGCTTCTCGACCAACGCCAACGAGACGCTCGACGGGCTGCAGGAGCATGTGCCGGGCAAGGAACCTTCGGCGGTGCTGCTCGCGCGGGTGGCGATCCCGGTGACGCTCGACCGCGCCGGCCCGGCGACGCTCTCCCCGACGCTCGAGCCGACCAAGAAGGTCGCGGTCGACCAGTCGATCCGCCCGATCATCTACTTTCCCGGAAAGTGGCACGGCCTGGCCACGACCTGAAGGATGCCAAAACTCTAAGGACCTCTCGTCATGACGACACTGGAATTCGCAGACGCCCGGTTGAATCTCGACGTCGTCGATTCGCAGGAGCTCGCGCGGCTGCTGAACAGCGGATCGAAGGGCGGTGAGGTCGTGCTGCGCGGCACGATGGAGGACATGTTCGGCTCGGGGACGCTGATCCTCGACGGGCTGCGCAAGCGCCCGCGCTACTTCGACGGCCGCTTCCTGACCGGCGCCGACCTGACGCGCGACCAGGACTACGTGCGCCAGCGGCAGGCCGACATCGCCCGCGCCGGCGGCTCGGGGGTGATCAGCGGGCTCATGGTGGAGGACGTCGACAGCGTCGGCGGAACCACGCTGCGGATCGAGCCGGGCCACGGCGTCACCCCCAACGGCGACCTCGTGATGCTCACCAGCGCGCGCGACGTGCCGGTGATGGACCTGCCGACCACGCGCCAGCTCGACGCCGCGATGGGTTTGTCGCGCGAGCCGCGCGTGCCGCTGGTCAGCCAGTCGGGGCTGTTCGTGCTCGGGCTGCGCGCGGTCGAGTTCACTGCCAACCCGATCGCCGCCTATCCGCGCTCGATCACCGGGCAGCGCACGGTCGAGGACGGCGACATCATCGAGGCGACCGCGATCACGCTGGTGCCGTTCCCCGATACCAGCGGCGCGGCCAATGCCGCCGAGGCGCGCCGCGCGGTGGCGCGGCAGATCTTTGGCAACCAGCCGGTCGGCGTGCCGCAGAACATCCTGCCGATCGCGATGATGGCGCTCGATCGCGGCACGGTGCGGTGGATCGACGTGGCCATGGTGCGGCGCGAGCTCGGCGCCGACAGCGGGGTGCAGATCAGCCTCGGCGGGCGCCGCCGGGCGCAGGCCGAGGCGCAAGTGCTGCAGCACCGCGCGCACCTGCATGACGTGCTGATGGAGACCCAGGTGCGCGGGTTGCCGCCGATCTTCCCGGCGAGCCAGCACTTCTCGCTGCTGCCGCCGGCGGGCCAGCTCCCGGCCGCGTGCGTGATGCCCGAGCCGCAGGGTTTCCAGCAGTTTTACTTCCCCGCGACGGTCGAGGTGGACCTCGCGTTCGTGCCGGCCGACGAGATCGCGGCACTGGTCGACGAATCGATGTCGCTTCCGCCGATCGATCTCGCCGGGGCGGCCGACGTGGTCGACGCGACGAGCGTGGTGATCGTGGTCCCGGTCTCGCGGCCGGCGTTCCAGCGCTACTCGACCACGCTTCCATCGGTGAACACCAAGGTCGCCGCCGATCCGGCGGCCGGGGTCAAGCGGCCCGCGCTCGACATGCTCGATGCGCTCGTGCTGCAGCGGCGCAAG
>DATDLP010000227.1:0-10901 GCA_036519255.1 Croceibacterium sp. | reverse complement strand
TGAACACGCGCGGCCAGTCGGGCAGCCATTCGAACTCGAACAGCTGCACAACCACCAGCCAGGCGGTGACCCCGCCGAGCAGCAGCGCGACGACTGCCAGCACAGCGGCAAGCAGGCCGAACTCGGCGAGCTGCAATGCGAGCAGTTGCCCGCGGCTCGCCCCGAGCACACGCAGGACGACGGTGTCGTAAATCCGCGCGGCGCGGGCCGCGGCGATCGCGCCGAGCAGCACCGCGACTCCGGCCAGCACCGCGACCGAGGCGGCGGCGAGGATCGCCAGCGAGACCTGCTCGAGGATCGTGCGCGCCTGGGTCAGCAGGGGGCCGACCTCGATCACCGAGCTCGACGGGAAGCCGCGCACGAGGTCGCGCAGCAGCCCGCTGGCCGAAGTGCCCGCGGGCAGCTCGATCGTCGCCGCGAGGTTGTGCGGCGCGTCAGCCAGCGCGTTGGGCGAGAACACCAGCACGTAATTGAAGCCCATGCTCTCCCAGTCGATGCGGCGCAGATTGGCGATCCGCGCGCGCCGCTCGACGCCGAGCAGGCCGATCGTCAGGTAGTCCCCAACCTCGAGCCCCGCGGCCAGCGCGAGATCTGCATCGACCGAGACCAGCGGCTCGCCGTCATACCTGGCCGGCCACCATTCGCCGGCGACGAGCGAATTGCCGTCGGGCAGGTCCTCGGCGTAAGTCAGCCCGCGCTCGCCGCGCAGTGCCCACGCGCCGTCGGGCACCTCCTTGAGCTGGCTGACCACCACGGGATCGTCCTTGGAGCCGTACGCAAGGATCGCGCCGCGCAGCGTCGGCACGGCGTCGACCGTTGCGCCGGGCGCCCGCGCCTCGACCGCCGCGCGGAACTCGGGCAGGCGGTCGCGCGGGATGTCGAGCACGAAGTAGTCGGGCGCCCGCGCGGGCACGCTGCGGCGTATGTTGCCGTCGAGGCTGGTCTGCACCGCCGCCAGCAACACGAAGGCGGCGAGGCCGAAGCCGAGCGCGGTGACCAGCGCGCCGGTCGCGGCGCCGGGCCGGTGCAGGTTGGCTAGCGCGATGCGGGCGATCGGGTCCGACGGGCGCGGGGCGCGCGCCGCGGCGGCACGGATCGCCTTGCCGAGCAGCGCGAGGAAGCCAAGCAGCACCGCCGCACCGCCGAGGAACGTCGCGCTCAACCCCGGTTGCGGCGAGCCGATCAGCGCCAGCGCAACGATCCCTGCCAGCCCGAGCCCGACCGGCCAGACCGCTCCGCGCCAGGCCTGCGCCAGCGGGGAGACGCGCGAGCGCATCAGCGCCATCGCCGGGAAGTGCCGTGCACGCATCAGCGGCGGCGCAGCGAACACCAGCGCCACCAGCATGCCGAACAGCGCCGCGCGCACCAGCGCCGCGGGATCGAACACCAGCCCGCTGCGCACCGGCAGCAGCTCGCCCATTGCCTGCGCCAGCAGCGGCGTGACCAGCACGCCCGCGACGAGCCCGGTCAGCGCGCCGGCGAGCGCCGCGGCACCGATCTGCAGCGTGTAGATGCGCGCGATGTCACCGCTGGTCGCTCCGAGGATCTTGAGCGTGGCGATGCTCGCGCGGCGCGCCTCGAGGTACGACGCCACGCCGCCGCCGATGCCGATCCCGGCGATGATCAGCGCAGCGAGGCCGACCAGCGTCAGGAATTCGCCCATCCGCCCGACGAAACGCTCGGCGCCGGGCGAGGCGCGGTCGCGCGTGCGGATGTCGTAGCCCGAGCCGGGGAAGCGCTTGTTCAGCGCCTCGACCACGTCGTCGGGCGCGTCCGCGCGGTCGAATCGCACGCGGGTCTTCGACTGGTACATCGCGCCGGGCGCGGTGAGCCCGGCCTTGCCCGGCAGGTCGAGCGGCACGATCACCGTCTGGCCGAGCTGGAAGCCCTCGCTGAGCCGGTCGGGCTCGTCGGCGATGATCCCGCCGACCGTGAGATCCTGCGTGCCGACGCGGAACCGGTCGCCCGGGCCGATGCCGAGCCTCTCGGCGGCGCCCTCGGCGATCCACGCCTGACCCGAAGGCGGTGCACCGACCGTGCTCCCGCCGTCGAGCGTGAGCGCGCCGTACATCGGCCAGTTGGCGTCGACCGCCTTGAGCTCGACCGGCGTCGCGGATTCGCCCGCGCTCGCCATCGCCTGCATCCGGTAGCCCGGCGACAGCGTGCCGTACTGCGCGAGGAACGCGCGCTCGTCCTCGTTGAGCGGACGCTGCCACAGCTCAACCTCGATGTCCCCGCCGAGGATGGTGCGGCCCTGCGCGTCGAGCTCGCCGCGGATCGCCGAGGTCAGCGAGCCGATCGCCGCAAGCGCACCGACTCCGAGGAACAGGCAGACCAGCAGCAGCCGCAGCCCACGGAACCGACGATGCAGGTCGCGGCGGGCGATTCGCCAGGCGGCCGACCACGAGAGGGTCATCGCCGCCACGCGAAGGTTGACGCCGAACCAGCCCCAGAGTGAAACTGTTTTCGGCTTTTTCTTCTTGAATTACAATAAGCTACACCAAAACCAGCGTGACTTTGGCGTTCGACGGTCGAGGCGGTCCCGGATGCTGCGAAAGGACCCTGCGGGGACTCTGCCGGATCGGCCATGGAACGAATGATGCACATCGGGGGTGCTGTAGGACAGCGCTATTTCGCGCGGTCGCTGGCGATGCGCCCGTCCGCCAGCGTGACCACTCGGTCGCAGTGCTCGGCGAGCGCCTCGTCGTGGGTGATGATCACCAGCGTCGCGCCGGTCTCAGCGCGGCGGGCGAACAGCAGCTCGATGATGTCGTGGCCGGTCCTCGCGTCGAGGTTGCCGGTCGGCTCGTCGGCGAAGATCAGCGGCGGACGGGGGGCGATCGCGCGGGCGATGGCGACGCGTTGCTGCTCGCCGCCCGAAAGCTGCGCAGGGTAGTGCGTCAGCCGGTGGCCAAGCCCGACCGCTTCGAGCTCGGCTGCCGCACGCGCCCAGGCATCGGGTTCGCCGGCGAGTTCCAGTGGCGTGGCGACGTTTTCCTGCGCGGTCATCGTGGGAAGCAGGTGGAACGCCTGCAGCACGATCCCGATGCGGCCGCGCCGGGCGCGTGCAAGCGCGTCCTCGTTGAGCTTCTCGAAATCCGCGCCCGCGACATGCACCGAGCCGCTGCTGGCGCGCTCGAGCCCTGACAGCACCGCCATCAACGAGCTCTTGCCCGAGCCCGAAGGGCCGAGCAGCGCCAACGTCTCGCCGGTGGGAACGGTGAGGTCGATGCCGCGGAGGATCTCCACCGCAGCGTCGCCTTCGCCGAGAGTGAGCCTGAGATCGCGTGCGGCGATGGCGGCCAAAGTCGTCGCAGCACTTGTCACGCAGGCGAGATGGCATAGGGATCGGTCGCGGACAAGGAGACTTGCGTAATGAAATGTCGCGGTTTGGCGGTGGTGCTGATGCTTGCCTTGTCCGCTTGTAGCGGCGAGCCGGAGGCCCCCGCGGCCGAGGCGCCACAGGCGACGGCCGCCACCCCGGCAACGCAAGCGACACCGGACGGCCCCGAGCGCCGCATCCTTGCGTTCGGCGACAGCCTGTTCGCAGGCTACGGTCTCGAGGAAGGCCAGGGCTACCCCGACGTGCTGCAGCGCGCGCTGCGCGCACAGGGAATCAATGCCCGCGTGATCGACGCCGGTGTCTCGGGCGACACCACCGCGGCCGGATTGCAGCGCATCGCCTTCGTGCTCGACGCGCAGGACGCCCCACCCGAGCTGGCGATCGTCGAACTCGGCGGCAACGACCTGCTGCGCGGCATCGCGCCCAGCCAGACGCGCGACAACCTCACCGCGATCCTCACCGAATTGCAGAAGCGCCGCATCCCGGTGCTGCTGATGGGCATGCGCGCGCCGCCGAACCTCGGGGAAGCGTATGTCCGCGAGTTCGAGGGGATTTATCCCGCGCTGGCCGCGCGGTTCGACGCGGCACTGGTGCCGTTCTTCCTCGAGCCGGTCTACGACAAGCCCGTGCTGATCCAGCAGGACCGGATCCACCCGACGGCCGAGGGAATCGAGGCGATGGTGGCCGCGACTGCGGACGACGTGGCCGAGGCGCTGCCGAAGTAGATCCTCCCGTTTCGGGGAGGATCTAAACCCGCTCCACCGCTCCCTGCGATACCCGCCAAACCGCCGCCTCGCGTTCGATCGCCGCGAATGGCGCCAGCTCGGTCCCGGTGAGCCAGGCTTGCGCCCCGCCTTCGCGCAGCCGTTCGAAAAGCGCCTCGCGCCGCACAGGGTCGAGATGCGCCGCCACCTCGTCGAGCAGCAACACGCCCGGCCGCCCCGCCGCAGCGAGCCCCGCATGCGCCAGTGTCAAGGCGATCAGCATTGCCTTCTGCTCGCCGGTCGAGCACCGCGCGGCAGGCATGCGCGTAACCGAGTGCGCCACCGCGAGGTCGTCGCGATGCGGACCCGTGAGCGTACGCTGAGCAGCCCGGTCGCGCCCCCGCCCGCGCGCCAGCTCGGCGGCCAGCGCATCGGGCACCAGCGGCCCTCCCGCAACGTAAGCCAGCACCGGTCGCGCGAACGGCCCCGCCGGAAGCGCTTCCAGCGCGGCCGCGAGCTGCTCCACCATCGCTCCGCGCCCTTGCGCCAGCGCTGCACCCGCCTCGGCAAGCTGGGCCTCGAGCGACGCCAGCCATTGCGGATCCGGCTCGCCATCGCCCGCCAGCAGCCGGTTGCGCTCGCGCAGTGCGGCCTCGTAACGCGAGGCATGCCGTGCATGCGCGGGATCGAGCGCCAGCGCCAGCCGGTCCATGTAGCGCCGGCGCGAGCCCGCGCTGTCGGCGAACAGCCCGTCCATCGCCGGGGTCAGCCAGCCGACCGCGAGCCACTCGCCGAGCGTGACCGCGCTCGCCTCGGCACCGTTGACCTGCACGATCCGCCGCCCCGGCCGCTCGGGCGTGGTGCCGGTGCCGAGCCGCACCGGCTCGCGCCCGTCACCGCAATCGAGCGCCGCGTTGACCGAGAACCCCCCTGCACCGCCCGCAGTCGCCATTTCGGGCAGCGCCGCACGGCGCAGCCCGCGGCCCGGAGCGAGCAGCGACAGCGCCTCGAGCACGGTGGTCTTCCCCGCGCCGTTCTCGCCGATCAGCAGGTTGAGCCGCGCGCAGCCGTCGAGCCGGCTCGCGGCGTGATTGCGGAAGCTGGCGAGCGTGATCCTGTCGAGCGCCATCGGCGGCAAGGTCCAGCGAAATTCAGCTCAGGCGCCACTGCAGATCATGCAGCGCCGAAAGTTGGGAAATTTTCCTAATCTGCGGCGTGGTTAATTTCACGTTCTTGCTCTCCGATGAACGACAAATGGCGGAAATTCGCCGGTTCTTCAGTTTGGCACACCTCGTGCAATACACCTGACATCGGTGGAAAGGGCCTCCGATAGCCTACCAAGGGGAACACGCCATGTCCGGTTTTTCGTCTTTCGCCCGCCACGCGCTTGCCGCGATAAGCGCGGTGTTCATCAGCGGCCTGCTGATGGTCAACAGCCTCGCCGTCTCGGCGCACGAAGTTCACTCGGTCGTGGGTATCCTCGCGTGAGCCCGCTCGACCGGCGCCCGGCCGGCGGCGGCACGCCGGCCAAGTTCCGCCTCGACCGAAGCGAAGGCAAAGTGTTCGGCGTCTGCGCGGGCATCGCCAACCGCCTGAACGTCGATCCGCTGATCATCCGCCTGGTTTTCGTGGCCGGCACGATCTTCGGCTTCGGCAGCTTCATCCTGATCTATCTCGCCATCGCGCTGCTGGCCGACTGAACTCGGCCAGCGCGCCCCGCGCGTCAGCGGGCGCGCGCGAACGGCGAGAAATCGGTCGCGGTGTCGAACGCCTCGACCCCCTCGCGCCGCTTGAGGAATCCGACCACCGCGTAAGTCACCGGCGTCAGCAGCGCCTCCCACGCGGACTTGATCGCCCACTGCGACAGCACGACCTGCCACAGCTGCTCGACCGGCCAGTCGGCGAGCCCATAGAACGCCAGCGGATAGAAGATCAGGCTGTCGAGCCCCTGGCCGACCACCGTCGAGCCGATCGTGCGGGTCCACAGCCGGCGGCCCTGCGTCCACACCTTCATCCGCGCGAGCACGAAGCTGTTGGCGAACTCGCCGACCCAGAACGCGGTCATCGACGCCGCGACGATCCGCCAGGTGTTGCCGAACACCGCCTCGTAGGCCGCCTGTCCGTCCCATCCGTCGGCCGCCGGCAGCGCGACCACCGCCCACGCCATGAAAGCCATGAACGCGAGCGCCGCAAACCCGGTCCAGATCACCCGCCGCGCGTTGGCGTAGCCGTAGACCTCGGTCAGCACGTCGCCGAGGATGTAGCTGACCGGGAAGAACAGCACGCCTGCACCAAACGACCATTCGCCGATCCACGGCAGCGTGACGAAGCTGCGCTTCGAGGCGCCGATGATATTGCTGAGCAACAGGATCGCGACGAACGCTGCCATGATATACGGGAAGTAGCGGAACCGCGACGCCGCGAGCGCTTCCCCTTCGAGCTTTTCGGTTTCCCCCATGCGCGGGACCTATCGCGATTTGCCGCCGCCGCAAAGCAGGCTAATGAGCCGCGCGACGCGCCCGTAGTTCAACTGGATAGAGCACGAGCCTTCTAAGCTTGGAGTTGCAGGTTCGAGTCCTGCCGGGCGCGCCATATTGCCGGTCCTGGATAGCAGACCCCACCAAGACGGCATCGGTGCGGTGGAGAGTGGAGCGGGCCCAAATCTATCTGCCAGTCCGTGCGGAACGTCCACCCTGCCAAGTCGCTGGGAGGTGAACATCGACCCACGGCGTATGAAACCTGCGTCAACCAATTGTCGCTATCTCGAGCAGGTATCCGCCGAGGGAGGTTGCAATGGGAACGTTCGGGAAATTCGCAGCAATCACCGGCGTTGTCGTCGTGGGCGCGGTGGCCGCTCTTCAAGCGATCGGAAACAACGTCGAGACAGATTTTGCGGAAATGAACGCAGTGGCGAGCGCAGCACCCTCCGAAGCAGCGGCTCCGGCTTCGGACGAGCCGTCCGAGCCTTTCGCGTATTCGGTCGAAGCGTGTAAAGGCGCGATTGCGCTGATGAACGATCGCGATCCCACAACTTTCGACGGCCGCAAACTTCCCGATGGATTGGTCCACGTGACCTGGCGAAGCCCCGACGACGGCAAGCGCTGGCAGGCTCGCTGCGAGATGATTGACAACGACCATCTGCGGTGGGCTGCCTTCGATGCTTTCGGGGATGGTCAGCAAGGTCGGTGGCGTTCGGAGGACACCATCGCGGTGTCGGTCGAGAACGGCAGCCTGCACATCGACCTCAACCAATCAGGCGTGATCCAGAAGCAGGAGAGTTACGCCCTTTCCGGGCTCTGATAGCTTCCGGACTTGCACCCGCCCACCACCGTCGGGGTAGAAACCTGACAACATTTGTCACGCCCCAGGGCGGGCAGAACCGCCTAGTTTGAGCGCGTGCTCGGCTCCATCCTCTGCCGCCTCAAGGGTCACCTGGCCAACCGGCGCAAGGCCTGGCACGACGGGATCGACTTCCGCTCGAGCTGCACGCGCTGCGGAGAGGCCATGGTGCGCGATCTCGGCGGCTGGCGCTGTTTCACCGAAGCCGACGAGCGCCGCGATCGCCAGCAGCGACATTCCTGACGGGCGCGACCGGGGCACAGATTCTTGACTGGCCGCTCTGCCGCGGCGTAGTCTCCCGCACCACGGCCCCTGCTGCCGGCCGCCCGCGCCGCAAGGCATGGTGAAAGCAGGAGACCTTTCGACACGCACCCCTTTCAGGCGGCGTGGAGGCAATGCGGGCACCCTGCCAGTCACCGCCGGACGGAAGGGAATGCACATGACCACTCTCACCATCGACGATGCCAAGGCCATGGCGCGCCGCCTGCGCGGTGCGATGGAGACGCGCGGCCTCGCCGCGAGCCATTCGGACGCGCTCGAGCTCGTCGCCGCACAGCTCGGCCACCGCGACTGGAACACCGCCAGCGCCGCGCTCGACGCGAGCGAGCCTGCCGGGCCGCGCTTCACCGAATCCATCCCGGTGCTGCGTAGCCTCGACGAGCGCAAGTGCCGTGCGTTCTATTGCGGCTTCCTCGGCTTCGCGATCGACTTCGAGCATCGCTTCGCGCCGCACATGCCGCTCTACCTCGGGCTCGTGCGCGGACCGGTGAAGCTGCACTTGTCCGAGCATCGCGGCGACGCGGTGACCGGCACCGCGCTGTTCGTGTGGATGGCCGGGATCGACGACTACCGGCGCGAGCTCGCGGCGAGCGGCGCCGGCTTCGCGGTGCCCGAGATCGCCGATCAGCCGTGGGGCCGCGAGATCGGGCTGGTCGATCCGTTCGGCAACCGCCTGCGGTTCTGCGAGCGGCCGCCGGGTTAGGCCAGATCCTCCGTCGGCGGCTTCATCGCTGCGCCGCTCGCGGCGATGAGCGGGCGTTGCGAACGGTCGCTCGCGCGCCGCGTCGGGGCAATCAAGCCTAACGCGCCGCTCACCT
This sequence comes from Croceibacterium sp., assembly GCA_036519255.1. Taxonomy (GTDB): domain Bacteria; phylum Pseudomonadota; class Alphaproteobacteria; order Sphingomonadales; family Sphingomonadaceae; genus Croceibacterium_A. The sequence continues at coordinate 2,418 of DATDLP010000227.1, read as the reverse complement.
TGCCCGGTGACCGTGGTCTGTCGGAATTCTTGACAGGCTTAACGAAGGTTACCGAGCCATCAACCATCGTCTGCCGCGGATTTGCGCCATTGCGCGAATTTGGCACGGCACGTGCAATATATCGGATACCCAACCAAGTCTTCGAACGAGGCGGGGCCGACCCTGGTCCCCCCAAGTCTCCCGGCTCCGCCTCCCCGAAGACCTCCCCGAAAACTCCGAGATCGGCCTCCAGGGCGGCGCCGCGCTGCCGCCGCTACTTCGGCGCCTTCAGCCCGGTCCAGTGGGCCATGAACGCCATGACGTCGGCGGCTTCCTCGATCGCCTTGTCGGTCGGCTTGCCCGAGCCGTGCCCGGCGCGGGTCTCGATGCGGATGAGCTGCGGCCTATCGCCGAGGTCCGCCGCCTGCAGCGCGGCGGTGTACTTGAAGCTGTGCCCCGGCACCACGCGGTCGTCGGTGTCGGCAGTGGTCACGATCAGCGCCGGATAGGCGGTGCCGGCGCGGATGTTGTGCAGCGGCGAATAGGCGCGCAGCACCTTGAAGTCCGCCTCGCGGTCGGGATAGCCGTAGTCGTCGACCCAGTAGCGCCCCGCGGTCCAGCGATCGAACCGCAGCATGTCCATCACGCCCACTTGCGCATTGCCGGCCGCGAACAGCTCGGGCCGCTGGTTGACCACCGCGCCGACCAGCAGCCCGCCGTTCGAGCCGCCTTGCACCGCCACTTCGCTGGCGATCCCCTCGCGCGTGAGGAATTCGGCCGCGCCGATGAAATCATCGAACACGTTCTGCTTGTTGTTCAGGCGCCCACCGTCGTGCCACGCCTTGCCGTACTCGCCGCCGCCGCGGATGTTGGCGAGGGCATAGACCCCGCCGGCCTCGATCCACGCCAGCCGGCTGGCCGAGAACGACGGCGTCATCGACACGTCGAACCCGCCGTAACCGTAGAGCAGCGTCGGCGCCGGCCCGGTCACGTCCTTGCGGCGCACGATGAACACCGGCACCCGCGTGCCGTCCTTCGAAGCGAAGAACCGCTGCTCGACCGCGAAGCGCTCGGGATCGAACCGGAGCTCGGGCGCGGCGAAGACGGTCGACACGCCGGTCGCGGTGTCGAGCCGAAAAATCGTCGCCGGGCGGTTGAAGCTCGCGAAGCTGTAGAAGGTCTCGGGATCGCCCGGCTCACCGGTGAATCCGGTAACGCTGCCGATTCCGGCGAGTTCGATCGGCTCGAGCGCCTCGCCCCGCAGATCGAAAGTGCGCGCGAGCGAACTCGCATCCTTGAGATACGATACGATCAGCCGCTCGCCGACGATCGAGGCGAGTTCGATCGGCTCCTCCATTTGGGGTACCACGTCGACGAAGGGCAGCGCCTCGGGCGTATTCAGTTCGATCGCGACCACCTTGTAGCGCGGCGCGTCCTTGTTGGTCGCGAACCACAGGATGTCGCCGCTCGAGTCGATCAGGCTCCAGGCGTTGTCGAACCCGGTTACCAGCACGCGTGTTTGCCAGCCCTTCTCGCCGCGGTTCCACAGGTCGATTACCCGCACCTCGTACTTGGCGTCGGTGCCGATCGACGAAGTGATCACCGCCCAGCGCCCGTCGCTCGTCACGCTTGCCGTGTGGTTGTAGTCGCGGTGCTCGGGCGTCGAATAGACCAACTGGTCGGCGCTCTGCGGCGTACCCAGCCGGTGGTAATAGACCGCCTGGTCGTAGTTGAGCGCCTGAAAGTCCTGCCCCTGCTCAGGCTCGGGGAAGCGCGAGTAGAGGAAGCCCTCCTCGCCGACCCAGGCGAGGTCGGTGAACTTGGCCCAGCGGACCTCGTCCGCGGTATCCTTGCCGGTCGCCACGTCGAGCACTCGGATGATCCGCCAGTCGGTGCCGCCGTCCTGCACCGAGTAGAGCACCTTCGACCCGACGGGCGAGGCGCGCCAGTCGCTCAACGCAGTGGCGGCGTCGGCGGCCCAGGCGTTGGGGTCGATCAGCACCCGCCCCTCGCCGTTCAAGCCCTCGCGCACGTACAGCGGGCTCTGGTTCTGCAGCCCCGAGTTGCGGGTGTAGAAATAGCGGTTGCCGCGCGACACCGGCACCGAGAACCGCTCGTAGTCGAACAGCTCGCCGATCCGCCGCTTGAACCAGTCGCGCGCGGGCAGCCGCGCGAGATAGGCATCGGTCACCGCGTTCTGCCGCTCGACCCACTCCGCCACCTCGGCGTCGTTGCGCACGTCGTTCTCGAGCCAGCGATAGGGATCGGCGATGGTTTCGCCGAACATCGTCTCTGCGGTGCCGTCGCGGCGGGTCTCGGGGTATGGGGGAGCGGTCATGTCCTGCGCCTGTCCGGGTACGGAAAGCGTCGCCGCATAAAGGGCCGCGACGAGAACGGGAAGGCGCATCGGGAGCTCCAGACAAGCAAAAGGCGGTTGCG